>CATEMS010000148.1 GCA_949507465.1 Flavobacteriaceae bacterium | reverse complement strand
CTTGTGTAGGATTGGTCCTCATTAATTAATTCTATCTCAGCAATGACAAGACCTGCATTTTTTTTCTGGAAAACATCTACTTCAAAAACATGATTTGCAACAGGCACCTGATATCGAATCTTATCAATAGTTGGCTCCTCACATAATTTCAATAGACTTTGGGCCTCAGTCAAAGAAATTTCTTTTTCCCATTCAAAACGAGTAGTGCCCGTTTTGTTAGATTTTCCTTTTATGGTTAAAAAGCCCTTTTCCCCCTTAACCCGGACTCTAACAGTACGCTCTGGATTGGTGCTCAAATAGCCCTGAATTATTCTTTTATAACTGGAAGCGTCAGCTTTATAAGCATTGGTTTTAACTAAGAATTTACGTTCTATTTCTTGCATAATTTGTTCTTGAGATCAGAGCACTGGCTGTAATGTTTGGCACTAAAAACCTATAATTCAAGACATGTTTTAAGTGGCATTACTATTTTGCTTTAGCTTGGCAAATTTTATGATTTAAAGATAGTAACTTTACCCTATGCATACTCCTATTGATATCAGAAAGATTATTCATGTAGATATGGACGCTTTTTATGCCAGTGTTGCACAGCTTGATGATCCGTCCTTGGTGGGTAAAGCAATAGCAGTGGGTGGAGGCGGCAAAAGAGGTGTGGTAAGTGCAGCAAGTTACCAAGCTAGAAAATTTGGGGTGCGATCAGCAATGGCCGGGGCACTGGCACTTAAACTCTGCCCCCATCTTATTTTTGTTAAAACAGATTTTGACCGTTACAAAGAAATTTCAGACAAGGTACGCAGTATTTTTTTTGAATATACCGATTTGGTTGAACCTCTCTCCCTAGATGAGGCATATCTGGATGTTACACACAACAAAAAAGGAAACCCTAGTGCAACACTCATAGCAAAAGAGATACGAGATAAGATTTATCAAAAAACAGGTTTGTCTGCAAGCGCAGGAATTTCTATCAATAAATTCGTAGCAAAGATTGCAAGTGATTACAATAAGCCCAATGGTCAAAAAACAGTTGCCCCAGAACAGGTTCTAGATTTTATAGCAGCCTTAGACATTAAAAAGTTTTATGGAGTTGGTAAAGTAATGAAAGAGAAAATGTACCGTTTAGGTATTTATACAGGCAGCGATCTAAAGACAAAGTCGCTAGAGTTTTTAACGGAACATTTTGGCAAAAGTGGTCCTTATTATTACAATATTGTCAGGGGGGTCCACAATAGCAAAGTAAGCCCCAAACGCACAAGAAAATCATTGGCAGCAGAGCGCACATTTGGAGAAAACATATCAAGTGAGTTATTTATGTTAGAGCGCTTAGCCCAGATTGCACAGGAGGTTGAGCGTCGCTTGAAGAAAAACAAAGTAGCAGGAAGAACCATTACTTTGAAAATAAAATACAGTGACTTTACACTGCAAACTCGCAGTAAAACCACCCCTTTTTATATCTCAAGCCAGGAGTTAATCATGGAGCATATTACAGAATTATTGTACCAAGAAAAAATGAAAAACTCGGTGCGATTACTTGGTATTTCATTATCTGGGCTTAACAACCAAGGCAAGCAAAAAATAAATATCAAAGAAGAAAAAAAATATGATGTACAAATGAAATTTGAGTTTTAATACTAAGATAGGTGCAATAAATCCAAGTAAAGTGTTGTTATATATAGGAACACCTTACAAAGCACTCTTATGGCAATAGCGTTACTTTAAATTTAACACCAAACTCTTATGAAAACCAAAGCTCTTGCTCTATTGTTGACTATCACGCTGTTCGCATCTTGTGAAAAAAAAGTACCCCAACAAGAAAAAAGTACCCCAACACAAATAACTAATCAACCACCACCACAGAAAAAAATCACCTCACTCTATGTTATTGCTGCAAGCGGCCTTTCCTTGAGAGCGTACAATAACTTACAGAGCCAAAAGCTAGCTGTAATGCCCTACGGAACTAAAGTTGAGGTTGTTTCTTTAGAGACCAACAATACCATGAATATAAATGGTGTTAAAGGAGCCATGCATCAAGTATTATACAATAATAAGACGGGTTATGCCTTTAGTGGGTATTTGTCTAATCTCTTTCCTCCAGAACCAGGATCAACCCCAAAAATGTATATTTCAGATTTGCAAAGCACCTATCCTACAGCTAGTATTAACGAGCTTGTAGGCGGAACAGCCAGTGAACCTAGTAGCACCGAAACCCTTTTAATACCAACACCAAAATGGCATGAAGCTTATTTAATTGCCCAAAAGCTGTATGGGATTCCCAGAGATTTTTTATTTCCTAATCCCAAAGGGAAAGACACACAGCTACAAACCAAAGAGAATGAACTGCAAGGCGCCTTAAATGAACTTCAAGTTACACGATTGGACAATACCCTTGTTGAAATTACATATAAGCATACCACTCAAAATTTTGTGCAGCGAATCACTATTGTAAAACAAGATGGGATGATGCAAATACAGCAATATTATAAAATACAATAGAGGATTCGGTCTAACCAAACATAGAAAGTACCTTAGAATAATTTTTGCTCTTATATTTGCGAGACACGAAGTGTGTTAACCATACCTTTATCTACAATTGGCATTGCGGCTAAATTAATAAGGAAATCTTTTTTTTCTACAAACCCTGTTTTGTGTGCGATTTTATTGACATCTTCTACGGTTTGATCTGTGCTCACATATTTGTTGTAGTAAAAAGATTTTACCCCCCACAACAGGCTTAATCTTGATAGTATTCTGCGATTACTAGTAAATACTAAGATATATGCGCTTGGTCTCCAAGCAGATATTTGAAATGCGGTATAACCACTATTGGTAAGGGTACAAATAGCTGTTGCATTAATTTCATTAGCCATATTAGCTGCATGATAACAAATAGACTTTGTTATGTAGCGATTGGTTCTAATATGGGGAGGCTCATGTGGAACAGAAATTAGAGATGAATTTTCAACCTGCTTGCAAATACTGGCCATTTTTTTAATCACCTCTACAGGGTATTTACCCACAGAGGTTTCTCCACTTAACATCACTGCATCTGCACCATCCATAATCGAGTTTGCAACATCATTTACTTCCGCTCTTGTTGGGGTGAGAGATGATATCATTGTTTCCATCATTTGTGTTGCAATGATCACTGGGATTCGGGCTTTTTTAGCGCAGAGGACCAATTCTTTTTGTATCAAAGGAACTTCCTCTGCAGGAACTTCAACTCCAAGGTCTCCACGGGCCACCATTAAGCCATCACAGTGATTGACAATGGTATCGATATTGGCAACTGCTTCAGGTTTTTCTATTTTGGCAATAATTGGAATTTTATATTTACTGTTTGCCTCAATTAGAGTTTGCAGCTCTTTTAAATCTTCTGCATGACGCACAAAAGAGAGTGCAATCCAATCTACTTCAAGAGAAATTGCAAAAATAGCATCCTCTTTATCTTTGTTTGTTAGCGCAGGTAAAGAGATGTTGGTGTTTGGTAGATTAACGCCCTTTCTAGAGCGTAAAGGTCCTCCTTGTATGACTTTGGTTTTTACCTGAGTATCACCATCTGTAGCGAGTACTTTAAATATTAATTTTCCATCATCAAGAAGTATGCGTTCCCCTTTTTTAACGTCCTTGGGGAAATCTTTGTAATTCATATGCACTCTTTTGGAGTCCCCCTCAAATTCCTCTGAGGTGCAAAATGAAATTTCATCTCCTGGTTGAACAATCACCTCCTCTTTCATCATGCCCACTCTTAATTTAGGGCCTTGTAAATCTGCAAGAATTGCAGTAGAGATATTAAGTTCTGATTCCAACTCTCTGATAAGTGCAATGATCTGTTTTACAGTATCATATTTTGCATGAGAGAAATTAACACGAAACACATTAACTCCTTCTAAAATCATTTGTTTTAGAATCTTTTTGTCTGCGGTAGCAGGGCCTAGGGTTGCTACAATTTTGGTCTTTTTTTGATTTGGCATTTAGTCAAATATTAAATTGTCCTTAGATTTTAAAGTCTCTGGTACTATTTGGTAGGCAGAGATTATTTGTTTTATGTGGTTGATTTGGTTGACCAATATTTTGGTTTCTAGATTGTCAAAATCACTTTGGATTTTTAAAAAATAGTCTACTTTTTTTAATTCTGGAATAAGATATGTAATCACTGTTTCTCTGTTCATTGTGTTTCCAAAGAGCCCACCGCTATTATTTGTTTTAGTGATGGCAGCTTTATATTTGTTTGAAACCAGACTTACATCTGTATACTCTGTATTGCTTTCAAATCCAAACAGCGGGAATGACATTTCCATTGTTTTTGTTGTGAGGGATAAATCAGTTTTTTTACGGCGAAG
>CATEMS010000147.1 GCA_949507465.1 Flavobacteriaceae bacterium | reverse complement strand
ACCCTTAAAGTAGATGGGCAACGGGTTAAAGGCCGTCAAATGGTTGAGGTAATGAATGCCATGGATTTTGATTTGGCTACCTTTGGTAACCATGAATTTGATATCAAAGAAAAGGAGCTACAACAACGACTCAATGAAAGTACTTTTAATTGGGTTTCTGCCAATGTTTATCAAAAAAATGGCGCATCACTTGATGTATTTCATACCATCAAACAAGGAGACAGTACCGCAATTCCTAAAACACTTTTCTACGATCTTAACGCTGCTGATTCTTCCAAAGTACGCATAGGATTTTTTGGGGTCACTATAGATTCAAACCCAAAAGATTTTGTCCATTACAGTGATTACTTGTCAGAATCTGATTCTGCAGTGAATTCTCTGAAGATGGCTGGCACAGACATAATCATTGGCTTAACCCATCTAAAACTAGCTCAAGATAAAAAAGTTGCACAAGCATTATATGGTATAGATTTTATAATGGGAGGACATGAGCACAATAACATGTTAATCCCAACAAAAGGTGCCACAATTGCTAAAGCCGATGCCAATGCTAAATCTGTATATGTGCATACACTGGTCTATAGTTTAGACTCCAAACAACTCGATATTTCCTCTGAGCTAGTTTCTATTTCAGACAAAGTTCCTTCCTTGCCAAGGGTTCAAAAAGTAGTTGCAAAGTGGGATGCTATTTTAGAGCAAGAAATTAAGACCGTTGTAGATGATCCAGATGAAGTGATTTATACCACCAAAGATATTTTAGACGGTACAGACACCCCTACTAGAAGTACACAAACTAATTTGGGTGTATTAATTGCCCATGCCATGAAAGAGAGTTTTGCACTTCCAGTTGAAGGAGCGCTTGTAAATGGAGGCTCTTTCAGATTAGATGATACCCTGCAGGGCGATATTGTAAGTCTAGATATTTTTAGAGTCTTACCTTTTGGTGGTGGTGTTTTAAAAGTAAATCTTACTGGTACTCTTCTCAAACAGGTCCTAGATTTTGGGCTTGCCAAGGCAGGCACAGGAGCCTATTTACAACGTTATGGTTTTGATCAAAAAAAAGGAGATTGGTACATTAATGATAAACCTATTGTTGCATCTAAAAACTATAATATTGCTTTTAGTGATTTTCTTTTAAAAGGGTATGATATACCATTTTTAACTCCAGAAAACCCTGGGGTTATTTCTATTTATGAACCCTCAGACTCTGAGCCTGCCTATGACATTAGAAGGGCCGTTATTACTTTTTTAAAAACCTTGTAATTTTTTTAGGTTTACCTATTTTGTTATGAAATATTTAAAACAATTCATGGTATTAATTTTGGTTGTATTTGTTGCAATCCAATTTATAAAACCCGAAAAAAACAATGATGGTTATCAATCTGTTGCTTTGTTTGAACAGGAAATTGTACCTACCAAAGAAATTGCCTCAATTCTCAAAAACAATTGTTATGATTGCCACAGTGATCAAACAAATTATCCCTGGTATAATAACATTGCCCCGGTAAATTATTGGTTAGAGGAGCATATTGCAGACGGTAAAAGACATTTTAATGTATCTGCCTGGGATAAATATAGTGCTAGAAAAAAAGATCATAAACTTGAAGAACTTATTGAGTATGTAGAGGAGGGAGAGATGCCTCTGGATTCATACACATGGTTGCATGGAAATTTATCAGAAAAAGACACTGAGATTTTAGTACAATGGGCTCAATTATCGAGAATAACTTACCAAGAACAGATGCTGACTATAAGTAAATAGTAAAAATGAAACCATTTTTGCCTTCTTAGGCACTGCAGATATTGATTTTTATTAATTTAACATTTCCTTATTTAAATTTAGTCTAAATAAACTTGTTTAAACTAAAATTCGTTTTTATTTTTGCACGTATAATATTATTTATAACCAGTCTAAATAAAAATAATATGAGAAATATACAGTTTGTAGTTGTGTTATTAATTGCTTGTTTAGTTTCAGCACAAACAAAAAGAGATTCTATCACTTTTGATCCTCAAAAGCAACTCAATGCTGCACAATCCATACTTTCTGGAAATTTTGGAAAAAAAGTTACTATTGGTGGGTATAGTGAAATT
>CATEMS010000146.1 GCA_949507465.1 Flavobacteriaceae bacterium | reverse complement strand
TAATGCTTTGCTATCTTCCTCTGTACCAATGGTGACTCCAAGGGCTGTGAAAATATTTCTAATTTCCTCATTTTCAAACACTTTATGCTGCATGGCTTTCTCTACATTCAAAATCTTTCCACGCAGGGGCAAGATGGCCTGAAAATTTCTATCCCTACCTTGCTTTGCGGTACCACCTGCAGAATCTCCCTCGACTAAGAAAACTTCACATTTTTCTGGATCTTGCTCTGAGCAATCACTTAGCTTTCCTGGCAAACCACCACCGCTCATCACAGTTTTACGTTGTACCATTTCACGGGCTTTACGAGCTGCATGTCTTGCCGTTGCTGCCAAGATCACTTTTTGAACTATGGTTTTTGCATCTGCAGGGTTTTCTTCTAAATAATTTTCAAGCATTTCAGAGACAGCCTGGCTCACTGCAGAACTAACTTCTCTGTTTCCTAACTTTGTTTTGGTTTGTCCTTCAAACTGAGGCTCCCCTACTTTTACAGAAATAATAGCAGTTAATCCCTCTCTAAAATCATCACCAGCTATATCAAACTTTAACTTATCTAACATCCCCGATGCATCTGCATACTTTTTTAGAGTATGGGTTAAACCGCGACGAAAACCACTAAGGTGGGTTCCTCCCTCATGGGTATTAATGTTATTTACATAAGAATGTAGGTTCTCTGTGTATGAAGTATTATACACCATAGCAACCTCAACAGGAATACCATTTTTCTCACCTTCCATTGAAATCACATCAGCAATTAGCATCTCACGATTTCCATCTAAAAAACGAATAAACTCTTTAAGCCCCTCCTCACTGAAAAATGTTTCTCCTTTCAAGCTGCCATCTTCCAGGGTAACACGCTTATCCTCGAGAGAAATTGTTATCCCTTTGTTCAGGTATGCTAATTCTCTCAAACGACCGGCTAGAGTGTCATAATTGTATTCTAAGGTTTGTTTGAATATTTCTGAGTCTGGTTTGAAGGTAACTTCTGTTCCTCTGTCATCTGTAGTGCCTACAGATTTCACCGGATACATTGTTTTACCTCGCTCATACTCTTGTTCGTACACTTTACCTTCTCTGAAAACTGTTGCTTTTAAGTGAGAAGACAAAGCATTCACACAACTCACCCCAACTCCATGCAAACCACCAGAAACTTTGTAAGAGTCTTTATCAAACTTACCACCAGCACCAATTTTAGTCATTACAACTTCAAGAGCAGATACCCCTTCTTTTTTATGGATACCAACTGGAATACCACGACCATTATCTCTAACAGTAATACTATTATCTTCATTGATCCAGACCTTCACAGTATCACAGTGCCCCGCCAATGCCTCATCAATAGAGTTATCTATAACCTCATACACTAAATGATGTAATCCTCTAGTTCCAACGTCTCCAATATACATCGATGGGCGCATGCGAACATGCTCCATACCCTCTAGGGCTTGAATTTGATCTGCACCGTAATTCCCTTTATTTTGTTCTTCGCTCATAAATACTTAAATTCAAAATGTTTGTATGTTATCCTAAAAAAAGAAAGAAAACATCGGGTAAAAAAACCGTGTTGTGCCTTAAAAATTAGGACTTAAACAAATATAACCAAACAGACAGCAAAACCTAGTAATTATAAAGGTTTTAGCGGCTAAGTTATTAACAAATAATTGTGAAAAACCAACCTGTTTTTTTAGAGAAATAGTGTAGCCTGCAGAAAGGTTTTGTTTGCTGAAAAACAAAACGAAGTATTCAGGCATTTTTAAAGGTAGTAACCCTTATCAAAAAACAAATTCAAAAT
>CATEMS010000145.1 GCA_949507465.1 Flavobacteriaceae bacterium | reverse complement strand
TCTGTAAACAACAATATCCTCACACAATTGCAAGGATGAATTTAGAGCGGGAGACCAGGTTCGAACTGGCGACATTCAGCTTGGAAGGCTGACGCTCTACCAACTGAGCTACTCCCGCTTTTATAGAGAAACACGATGATTTCCCAAGCTTTCAAATTCAAAAATACCTTTACATTACAGGGCTTCAAACTACCCAAAAGTAGTTGAAACAAAAATGTGGGGAGAGCAGGATTCGAACCTGCGAAGACGTAGTCAGCAGATTTACAGTCTGCCCTCGTTGGCCGCTTGAGTATCTCCCCTTATTTTTCTATTCAGAATGTATCATTCGAATTTGAAAATCAATATTTTAAAGAACTAGGTTTAAAAAGACCTTAATTACAAGGGGTTTCTTAGTACAAAAAAGAAACTGTTCTTTTTAAAATTTTCAGAGCCGATGGAGGGACTCGAACCCACGACCTGCTGATTACAAATCAGCTGCTCTAGCCAGCTGAGCTACATCGGCTTTTCACGTTTTTTTATGTACGATAAATCCACATAAAGAACCACGCTATTTCTAACGGACTGCAAATGTAAAGATTTAATTTTTTCTACAAAACAAATTGTTGTAAAATTTGAGCAAATCCTCACAATAATTCGGCGGCAAAAATATTTAAAACAAAGAGATACACAAAGCTTTTTTAAAATTTATTTAAAACAGCACTCAGGGTTTACATAAAAGTTATTTCGAATTTCTTGGGTGTGTGTTTTTATACACCTGCTTTAGGGTATCTATACTATTGTGTGTGTAAACCTGAGTAGAGGCAAGAGAGGCATGCCCTAATAATTCCTTCACTGCGTTAAGCTCTGCTCCCTGACTCAACAAATGGGTAGCAAAAGAATGGCGTAATATGTGAGGACTTGTTTTAACTTTTAGGGAAATTTCAGAAAAATATCGAGTAATAACCCTGTAAACAAGGGTTTCATATATAGCATTTCCCTTTGAGGTTACCAGCAAGGAATCAGTAGCAGCCAAATTTGGTAACGCCTCTCTGTGAATTTTATATTGATCCATGGTGCTTAAAACCGATGGCAACAAAGGGATGATTCGCTCTTTTTTTCTTTTACCTAGCACCTTGATGGTTTTTTGGACCCTAGAAACATCAGAAAGTTTTAAACCAATAAGTTCTGCTCTTCTGATGCCAGTGCTATAAAAAAGTTCAACAATTAATTTATCTCGAAGGGTCTGAAAATCATTAGCGTGATCAAATAACTCAAGGGCATCTTCAACCTCTGTTTGTGAAAATGGGATTTGAACCTTTTTAGCAACCTTCAAAGACCTGTGTCTGGCCAGTGGAGTTTCAGTTATCTGACCAGTTTTTAAAAGAAATTTATAATAGGTTTTTAAGGAACTGATCTTTCTATTAATGGTACTGTTAGCAATACCCGAATCTACAAGACATACAATCCAGCTTCGTATCATACTATAGTTCACTAAAAGCAATGTATTTTGCTCATATACATCTGCCACAAAATTTAAAAAACGCTCTATATCTTTGGTATAGGCAGTGACAGTATGAGGAGAGTATTTTTTCTCAAGTAACAAATAATCAATAAAAGGCTTGAATTGCATTTTCTATATTTAAAAATAAAAGTAGGTAATAAAAAAACCGCTCACAAATGTGTAGCGGTTTTTTGATATCTGTAAATGCATAGTATTAGATTTGCTCTGCATCTCTTAGTCCTTGGATATATTGTGCTTTCTGCACTTCTTTTCTTCTTACAACCGATGGCTTTAAAAATGCCTGGCGTGCTCGCAATTGACGCATAGTTCCTGTACGGTCAAACTTGCGCTTAAAACGCTTTAGCGCTCTATCTATATTTTCTCCGTCTTTTATTGGTATAATTAACATAATTCCATAACCTCCTCTCTATTGGAGGGCAAAAGTAGAAACAAATTATGAATTATGAATTATGAATTTTATTTTTTTTGATAAAATGTATCATAATAATTAAATCGATAGCTCAAAGTGTGCTATTGTTTAAACAAACCAGCTCTAATGGTAAGATCTTTAATTAACTTTTCTTCTTGCTTACTCTCTAACAATACATTATAATTTTTCCAGAATGCTGGTCTGTAGGGTTGGGGAGAGAAAATATCTTCACTCCAAGTATTTGAGCGTTGTACACTTATAAGAGTTGAATCTCTAATTATTTCAGTAAAAACAATTTCTTGAACAGTATTGTAATAAAAATCTGATTTGTCTTGGGTAGGATTCCCATCTTTATCTAATTGATCTGAAGAACGATCTCCAGCATTTACAAGTTTGGGTGTTTCATAATAAATGTATTTGGGATACATTTTTCCTTGATACTCCATATAGGTCATCACAAGTTTGTGATTTAAAACAGTGCCAAACAAACTCTTACTGCGCTTAATTTGATTCTCTGAACTGGCTATTAGTTCATACATTACTTTTTTTATGGCCCAGGTATCCCAATCTATGAAGATCCAACCTTTGGCCTTGAAACCTTCATT
>CATEMS010000144.1 GCA_949507465.1 Flavobacteriaceae bacterium | reverse complement strand
GATTTTCATTGACATTAATTCCTATACCAATTATCGAGGCCTCTATGTGCTGTCCACTTACTGTATTTTCAATTAACATTCCACAACATTTTTTACTGCGTGACATAATGTCGTTAGGCCATTTTATTCTTGTTTGAGGAATTTTAAGGGATTCAAAGGTTTTAAAAACCGCCAAAGAAACAGCCATAGAAACATACCATTGTTGTGAGAGATGAAGTTCTTTAAAACGTTTAAAAATACTCAAGGTTAGACTATTGTTGGGCTGAGAATACCATTGAGCACCTACCTGGCCCCTACCCTTGGTCTGGTGTGAACAAACAACAACTGTATAATCACTTAAAAAACAAGTCTTAGACAAATCTTTTAAGTAAGTATTGGTAGAGGGCGTGGCATTAAGTTTGATGATATTCACGTGTGACAATTTAAGATTTTATTATAGATGCAAAACACTTATAACAAACAAAAAGTAATAACTTTGCACAAAGCAAATGTCTGAATGACCAAAAAAGAAAAAAACACAGATCTTCTTATCACTCACATCATTAGAGGAATTGAGCAGATCAAGGGACAAGATATCGAAATTCTTGATCTCAGAGAAATTGAAAATACAGTTACAGATTATTTTATTATTTGTAATGGTACATCCAATACTCAAGTAAATGCAATTGTAAGTTCTGTGCAAAAAATGGTGAGTAAAGCTTTAAAAGAAAAAGCTTGGCACATAGAAGGAAGTGAGAATTCAGAATGGATTCTTATGGATTATGTACACGTTGTTGTGCACGTTTTTCAAAAACACATTAGAGATTTTTATGACATTGAAGGCCTATGGGGTGACGCAAAGTCTGTCAAAATCGAAACATCTCATTAAAAACAGTAAAGCCACATGGCAAAGCAAGCAAAAGACTCGAAAAATAAAAAAGATAAAAAGCCAGATCTAAAGAAGCCTAAATTTAGCCCTTATTGGATATATGGGTCTATTTTTGTAATCTTTTTAGCCCTGCAATTCTCTGGTGGAGGAAGTTTTTCTCAAATAAAAAAAACAAGCCAAGCTGAGTTTGAAAATTACCTTAGACAAGGAGATGTTCAAAAAGTTGAGATTGTAAACAAAAAAATAGCTAAGGTATATCTTACCCAAGAAGCTAGATTGGATGGTGTGCATTCAAAAAACAAAGCAAAGGGGCTCTTAACCCCAGGAGCTAATGACCCAAGTTATGAGTTTGAGTTTGGTGATCTTCAAAATTTTGAAAATAATTTTCAAGTCATAAAAAGAGAAAATAATTTAAACACCCAAATTATTTGGACCACAGAAACCAACCTTTGGGGTGAGGTGATTGTTGGTTTGTTACCTTTTATTGTGATTATTGGTATATGGATTTTTATCATGAGGCGCATGTCTGGAGGAGGTGCTGGAGGCGGTGCTGGAGGTCAAATTTTTAACATCGGAAAATCTAAAGCAAAGCTCTTTGATCAAAAATTAGATGTAAAAACATCATTTAAAGATGTTGCAGGCCTTGAGGGTGCCAAGGAAGAAGTACAAGAAATTGTTGATTTTCTTAAATTTCCAGAAAAATATACCTCTCTTGGAGGTAAAATTCCTAAAGGAGCACTTTTGGTAGGACCTCCCGGTACAGGAAAAACATTATTGGCTCGAGCAGTCGCTGGAGAGGCTAAAGTTCCTTTCTTCTCTTTGTCTGGATCAGATTTTGTTGAAATGTTTGTAGGTGTGGGTGCCTCTCGAGTACGTGATTTATTCAAACAGGCAAAAGAAAAGTCTCCCTCTATTATTTTTATAGATGAAATAGATGCCATTGGTCGTGCCAGAGGAAAAGCAAATTTCTCTGGATCTAACGATGAGCGTGAAAACACCCTCAACCAACTCCTAACAGAGATGGATGGTTTTGGCACAGATTCTAACGTAATTGTTATCGCTGCTACAAACCGTGCAGATGTGCTTGACAAAG
>CATEMS010000143.1 GCA_949507465.1 Flavobacteriaceae bacterium | reverse complement strand
TCAAGCATTTTGTTTTTGTTTAAGCTTACTGCTTGCAAGATAAAGGCAATAGCAATTACCAAACAAGCACCTACAACATTTAACCATAGATAGGGCATAAGATCAATCCACCAGATATAGACAATAATTACTTGAGTACAAATAGCTGCTATAAATACAGCTCTGCTTTTAACATAGGTGAAGAAAAACGCAAGCAAGAAAATTCCCAATACATTTCCGTAGAATATAGAACCAATAATATTTACAAGCTCTATTAAATTTTCAAATAAATTGGCCACACAGGCAACGGCAATGGCAATGATTCCCCACAGCATTGTAAAGCCTTTGGAAGCACATAGGTAGTGCTTATCACTCCTTCCTCTTATATTTCGTTTGTACAGATCTATGGTAGTTGTTGAGCCAAGTGCATTCAGCTCTGAGGCCGTAGATGACATTGCAGCGCTTAGTATTACTGCCAGTAGTAAACCTATGAATCCTCTGGGTAAATTGTTTAAAATGAAATGTATGAAAACATAATCTTTATCATTGGTTTCTGCCTTTGGGTTGGCTTTTTTTATCAAGTCTTTGGATGCTGTTCTTAGGGTAATTTCTTGAGACTGTAATGTTTTAATATCTAAAAGTGCTGTTTGTTTTTGACTTTCGTTTTCCAACACTGAATAGTTTAATTGCTGCTCTTTAATTGCCATCTCTAAGGCATTTTTTTTATTTTGTAAGTCTTGATATTGTTGAGCATACGGAGAATTTAGCACATCCTTTACCGCGCTTGGGTTAAAGTGTAGGGGCGAGGTATTGAATTGATAAAACACAAAAACCATTACCCCGACCAAAAGAATAAAGATCTGCATTGGTATTTTTAGTAGTCCATTAAAAAGAAGACCCATTTGCATTTCTTTCATAGATTTTCCGCTAAGGTATCGCTGTACTTGGCTTTGATCTGTGCCAAAATAGGAGAGTGCCAGAAAACTCCCGCCAATAATTCCACTCCAAAAGGTATACTTGTTGTTAAAATCAAAGGAAAAATCTAGTATTTCCATTTTCCCGCTTGCTCCAGCAATCTCTAAAGCTTTTGTAAATGTAATATCTAGCGGGAGGTAATTTAATATCAATAAAAACGCAAAGAACATCCCTCCAAAAATAATTCCCATTTGTTGTTTTTGCGTCACACTTACTGCCTTGGTACCACCACTTACTGTATATATAATAACAAGAACCCCTATCAAAATGTTGAGCATCACTAAATTCCAACCAAGTACTGCAGATAAAATTATAGCAGGAGCAAAGATGGTTATACCAGCCGCAAGGCCACGTTGCACCAAAAATAAAACAGCTGTGAGAGAACGTGTTTTTAAATCAAAACGAGATTCTAGATACTCGTAGGCAGTAAAAACTTTTAGTTTATGGTAGATAGGGATAAATACCAAGCAAATAATAACCATTGCAATTGGCAATCCAAAATAGAATTGTACAAACCCCATCCCACTATGAAAAGCTTGACCCGGGGTAGATAAAAAAGTGATAGCACTTGCTTGTGTAGCCATTACACTCAGGCCAATAGTCCACCACCTAGAGTCACTACCTCCCTTTAGGTACTGGGTTACATTTTTGCTTCCTCTAGATTTATATGTACCATATAGTACAATAAATAACAAAGTCCCAATGAGTATAAACCAATCTATCTGCTGCATTTATACAAAGTGTTTCATGAGTAAATAAAAGAGTAGGATATAGACAGCATTTACAACAAGTACAAGTGTAAATTTTTTTTTCCACACAAATTTTTGTTTTTCTACGCTGTTTTGTTGTTCTCTCATAACCTGTTTTAAAATACTATTTCCCAATAGATATGATATTTGCAAATAACCTGTAAGCTCCTCCAACACCTGCAGGAAGCTCTCTAAAGAAACTAAGACCTGTATACACATAGTGTCCTTTGCCGTAGTTGGCTACCAAAAGAGACCCTTTTGTTTGCGTATCGCCTTTATCATTCATGGCTAGAATAGGGGTAAACTCATCTGCCCATTTGTTGGGGAAGTAGAGCCCTCGTTCTTGTACCCAGTCCTTAAAATCTTCCTGCGTTATTTTATTTGGAGTGTATAATACAGTATGGTCTGGTTCTAATAAAGTTACTTCTGCAAACTCATCTGTTACCCTATCTCTAGAGAGTGATAGGGTATAGGGAGCGAGTTGCTTTGTAATAAGTCTGTGGCTTGTATTGTATTGCACAACCATCGTGCCTCCTTCGTGCACGTAATCATGTAGTTGATTTTGCACAAATGCTAGCTCTTTGTTGGTGTTATAAGCTCTTATGCCAACAACGATTGCATCATATTTTTTAAGGCTCTGTTCTGAAATTTCTGAAACATCTAGCTGTGTCACCTTATAGCCTATTTGTTCTAAACTCTCACTCACGGCATCTCCAGCACCTTGAATATACCCAATGTGTTGTCCTTTGGTTTCTACATTAATTCTTACAACTTTGGATTTACTGGGTAAAAGCACAGACTGAAAGGGGATATGCTCATAATCAATATTTATTAATTCTTTATCATAATACCTATCTCCAATTTGAATCAAAGGTCTAAGATAACCTTGGCTTTGATTATTTGGAGGCTTTAGGGTGAACCACAGTGTGCTTGTCTCACTCTTTCGCTCTAAACTAAAAAATTGCGGAGAAG
>CATEMS010000142.1 GCA_949507465.1 Flavobacteriaceae bacterium | reverse complement strand
TTTATGAGTTTTGGAGGAATGTTAACTGGTGGAGAGGATGCTTCCCCAGCTTCTACAGCTCTAAATACACAACCACAATCTACCATACAACCCGCCATTGAAAAAGAAATAGAAACCACCACAGAGGTAGTTTCGCAATAAAAAATTAAGTATATGTTTTTAGCAGCAAGTATTACAGGAGTTATCGCGGCAACAGTCATTGCCTTTTTAGTATTGACACTTTTATTAGTTACGTTATTGCTTTTTACAAAACAAAAGTTGTCACCTTCTGGTCCCGTAAAAATTACCATAAATGGTGAAAAAGAAATTGAGGTTGCCAGTGGAAGTACTTTATTATCTACCTTGGGAGAAAACAAAATTTTCTTACCCTCAGCTTGTGGTGGTGGTGGAACTTGTATTCAATGCGAGTGTCATGTTCTTGAGGGTGGTGGAGAAGCACTGCCGACAGAGACCCCACATTTTAGTAGAAAACAATTAAAAGATGGTGCGCGTTTGTCTTGCCAGGTTAAGGTGAAACAGAACATGAATATTACCATTCCGGAAGAAGTATTTGGGATAAAGAAATGGGATGCCGTGGTAGTGCGTAATTACAATGTTGCTTCTTTTATTAAGGAGTTTGTAGTAGAAATCCCAGAGGATATGAACTACAAAGCCGGTGGATATATTCAAATAGAAATTCCTCAGTGCGAGGTAAAATTTTCAGACATGGATATCACTGCTCACCCACAAGAGCATGACACTCCAGATAAATTCCAGGCAGAGTGGGATAAATTTAATCTTTGGCCTTTGGTAATGAAAAATACTGAAGTAGTAGAGAGAGCCTACTCTATGGCCTCCTACCCAGCAGAAGGTCGGGAGATCATGCTAAATGTGCGTATTGCATCACCCCCATGGGATAGAGCAAAAAACCAGTGGATGGATGTTAATCCAGGAATTGCGTCTTCTTATATATTCAACCTTAAAAAGGGAGATAAATGTGTTATCTCTGGTCCTTATGGAGAGTTTTTTATCAATCCATCAGAGTCTGAAATGTTATACGTAGGTGGTGGAGCAGGAATGGCACCGATGCGTTCTCACTTATACCATCTCTTTAGAACTCTAAAAACAGGTAGAACTGTTACTTATTGGTATGGAGGGCGATCTAAAAGAGAATTATTTTACCTAGATCACTTTGAGCAACTAGCCAATGACTTTCCAAATTTTAAATTTTACTTAGCTCTTTCTGAGCCTATGGAGGAAGATAATTGGAAGGTAAAAGACGGTATAGATGGCGAGGGAGATGGTTTTGTTGGTTTTATTCACCAAGTGGTGATAGATAATTATTTAGACCATCATGAATCTCCGGAAGATATAGAATTGTATTTCTGTGGTCCACCCCTTATGAACCAAGCGGTACAAAAAATGGGAGAAGATTACGGAATACCGGATGAGCACATTCGATTTGATGATTTTGGAGGGTAAGCTTCAAGTTCTATTAAAATTTAAAAAACCGCTAACAAAGAATTTATAGCGGTTTTTTTAATCCCATTACCCTATTTTTGTAATATATTTATTTTTAAAGCATTTTACATGTCCCAAGCCCTTACCAAACAAGAATTACACAATCTTGCCATGAATATTGTTGGAGAAGACATGAAATCTCAGGGCTTTGAGTTTTTGGGTGTTAATAGTAAAATTGGTAAGGATCCTCAATTTGTGGGTCTAAAAAATAAAGATTTACATTTTGTCATTGTACGAGTTTCTCACTATCCTGATGATGCCAATAGCTATGACCCTGTATTTATGCAAACCATAAAAGAGCATGCAAACAGTTTTGAAGCCAAAACATATTATGCAGGTGTTGGTCTGGGTCATGGTACTGATTATGCAAAACCAGTTTTAAAAGACCAAGAGTATACAATGGTATATAAAGGCCTACAAGAAATTTCATGAAAAATTTATTTGCCTTCATAGCTTTTATTGTTTTTGCAAGTTGCAAAAATGATGGCACTTTGCAGAAAAAAGTCTTGCAAGGAAACGCCTTTGGAACCACCTATACCATACAGTATTTTACCAACTCAAATTTTGATGCACAAAAACAAATAGACTCTGTCCTTTACAGGGTTAACAAGTCGATGAGCACCTATATTTATCAGAGTGATATTTCAAAAATAAACAGGGGTGACAGCACCATTGTTGTTGATGCCTTATTTAAAGATGTTTGGCAAATATCTCAGAGGGTACATACAAACTCTTTGGGCTATTTTGACCCCACAGTTGGTAGCCTTCGTAATTTATATGGCTTTGGAGATACCCCATATTTTGAGAATATAAATGCTGCGGTTTTGGATAGTGTAAGGGCTTTGGTTGGTTTTTCTAAAGTTGCCATAAAAAAAGACGGCACTGTACATAAAGAACATCCAAATATATATCTAGATTTTAACGCGGTTGCAAAAGGCTATGGTATTGATTGTTTGGGCAACATGTTAGCTAGCAATAACATCACTGATTATATCATTGAACTAGGAGGTGAGATTTTAGCCAAAGGGAAAAATCTTTCAAAAAATAAACCTTGGACAAGTGGGGTTGAGGCAATTTTCTCTGCTGCAGATAACAGGAAAGCAGTTGTTTATTTTACCCTTAAAGACCGTGGATTGGCAGGTTCTGGAAATTACAGAAAATACCGTATTGATGAGACAACAGGTAAAAAGTATGTACACACCATAAACCCCTTAACAGGCCTCGCTCAGCAAAATAATGTTACAAGTGCTACCATAATAGCCCCTACTTGTGCCCTAGCAGATGCGTATGCTACAGCTTGCATGGCCATGGGGCTTGAAAAAGCAAAAACAATGCTAAGCAGCCTAGAAAACGTTGATGGTTATCTAACCTATGTTGATGCAAATCAGCAGTCTCAGAGCTATGTTACTAGCGGATTTGAAAATCTTATTTTAAAATAGC
>CATEMS010000141.1 GCA_949507465.1 Flavobacteriaceae bacterium | reverse complement strand
GCTTTTTCTTTAAATTTACATTAAACTTGCGCTTTGTTTTATTCATCGCGTGAGAAACGTTGTTTCCAACCATTGCTCTCTTCCCGGTAAGCTCACAAACTCTAGACATTTGAATAATATTTAGTTATTTTTAATCAGGCTGCAAATTTAATTAATATTATTGGTTTGCGCAACAAAAGGATTTCAGTTTTTTGATATTTCTTTTAAAAGCATCTCAAAAGCTTTATTTGTTGCCTTTTTAATTACCCTCTCTCTTGAATTTCCGAAGTTAAATTCCTGAGAAAAAACACCTCTGGGGCTTGCAATAGCAATGCATACTGTACCCACACTTGCTGAAGAATCTGTTGTTTTTGGCCCTGCTACTCCTGTGGTTGCTATAGCGTACTGACTCCCAAAAACAGTGTTACTTTTCAATGCCATTGCCTGGGCAACAGCTTGGCTAACCACAGAATGCTTTTCAATGAGTATAGGATCAACACCTAAGACATCTGTCTTTATCTGGGTTGCATATGCAACCATACCCCCTTTGAAATAGGATGAAGCGCCCTGCAAAATTGTAATCTCACCTGCTATGGCTCCTCCTGTGCAGCTCTCTACAACACTTAAAAAACGTTGTTGATGTTGAAGTTTAGTACTAATCTGATCTTGAATACTGGTTTGATCTTCAAAACCAATAGAAATATCTTTTAACAAACCATTTAGGGTGCTCATCTGGGCATCTACTTGTTCTTTTAAGGTGTATTCATCCCTACTTGAGGAGGACAAGCGAAGTCTAACTCTTCCTAAAGAAGGTAGATAAGCTAATTTAATGTTGGAAGGTAAGCTGGCTTCCCAAGGCCCAATTATATCTTGTATTTCACTCTCTCCCTTGCCATAGGTGAGCAAAGTTTTGTGATAAATAAAAGGTCTGTCAAATTGTTTTTTTATTCTAGGTAATACGTGATTTGTAATAAGTGCTCTCATCTCAATTGGCACACCAGGCATAGATACAAAAACAGTGTCTTTTTTTTCCATCCACATACCTGGAGCAGTACCTATAGGGTTTTCAAGAACTATAGCCTTTGAGGGAACCATAGCCTGTTCTAGATTTGAAGGCAAAGGAGCTCTTTGTAAATACTTAGAAAATATATCTTTAATGTTCTGTAGAACGATTGGATTTTCAACCAAGGTGTCCTGAAAATATTCTAAAAAAGTTTTTTTAGTGATATCATCTTTGGTTGGGCCTAAACCTCCTGTTAGAAGAACGATATCTACTCTGTTTTTGGCATCCTCTAGCGCATTTAAAATATGTTTCCGCTGATCTTGCACAGAGGTAATTTGGTACACCTGTACGCCAATTTTGTTTAACTCTTTGGCTATAAATACAGAATTTGTATCTATGATTTGACCAATTAGTATTTCATCACCAATGGTAATTATTTCTGCTAACATCTAGGTGGGGAAGTCAGTTTTCAGTTCTTCAAAAACATGAGATAGCACACGGTTCAGGGTATCAATATTTTCTTGTACAGTAGTTTCACTCCTTGAGGATTTAGTCCAGGATTCTATAGTCTTCACATCTTTTTGCACCTCTATGCCCAACATCTGAAAGTTTGGTTTCATTTTGTGTGCGAACTGATAAGCCAATTGCTTGTTGTTTGCTTTTATAGCCTCGGTAAGACCCTCAAGATCTGAGGGGATTTCCTCTAAAAAGGTGTGCGCTACAATAGACATAAAGTCTTGATCTCCATCAGCAATTGCACTTAAACTAGCTTTAGAATAATGTGTGTCCATAAAAGTGATTATTTGATTTTTATTTTAAAAAATTCTTCGTCTGCTATAAATCCTGCCAATACATCATCTGGATTTACTGTAGCAACTCCCGCGGGTGTACCGGTAAATATAACATCTCCAATCTTTAAAGTGAAATATTTTGAAACATATTCTATTAATTCATCAAATTTCCAGAGCATCTGAGAGGAATTCCCTTGTTGTACTACTTGGTCATTTTTTTTCAGTGAAAAAGAAATAGTATCCAAAGACTCAAACTGATTCTTTGATACAAATTTACCAATCACAGCAGCTCCGTCAAAGGCTTTTGCTTTCTCCCAAGGAAGCCCTTTTTGTTTTAACTGTTGTTGTAAATCTCTTGCGGTAAAATCTATTCCCAGGCCAATTTCATCGTAGTATTTATGTGCAAATTTTTTATCAATATGTTTTCCAACTTTAGTTATTTTGATCAAAAGCTCTACCTCATGTTGTACTTGTTTACTAAAATGAGGGATAAAAAAAGGTTGTTTTTTTAATAGCACTGAGGTGTCAGGTTTTAAAAAAACAACAGGTGCTGAAGGTCTTTCATTTTCAAGCTCGGTGATATGATCTGCGTAATTTCTACCAATACAGATAATTTTCATAATTGCAGTAGTTAGATGTTATAATTTAGTATTTAACCTGCTTAGTTTAATTTTGGTTAATACTTTTTTAGTGTATAAAGGAAAATCTGCATTTAACAACCAACCAAAATAACCTGGTTCTTTGTCTAAAACCTCTAGCACCAGGGAGCCCTTGTGTTTTCCAAAATTAAAAATCTCTCTATCTTGCTTATCATAGCCAATGTAACCTGCAAAATCTGCAAATTTTTTATACATACTAAATTCAGCCAGGCTAGAAATAGTATTATTTAAATCATCGTATCTTGCTAATTGAGCTTTTAAAACCTCGTATGTAGCATTGGTGTCTGCAGCTGCGCTGTGGGCATCTACAAGTGTTTTGCCACAATAAAATTGGTAGGCGGCCTCTAGAGTTCTTTTTTCTTTTTTATGAAAAATAGTCTGGACGTCAACAGCAAGATTTTTCTTCATATCAAAATCTACGCCGGCTCTTAATAATTCTTCTGCCAATAATGGAATATCAAAACGATTGCTATTAAAGCCTCCCAAATCACTATCTTTAATTAACTCATAAACTTTCTTTGAGAGGTCTTTAAAAATAGGCTCATTGGCAACCATATCATCTGTAATACCGTGCACCGCTGTAGTTTCTGGCGGGATGGGAACCGTAGGGTTTACCCTCCAGGTATGACTCTGTTTATTTCCGTTTGGAAATACTTTTAAAATAGAAATCTCAACGATTCTATCTGTAGCTATATGAACACCAGTAGTTTCTAAATCAAAAAAACAAATGGGTTTGGTAAGTTGTAATTCCATAATTTAGGTTATCCTGCAAAGGTAAAAGAAATTCAACCAATTAATTAAAGAAGGGTATTTTATAAATACAATAAGACCTAAAAAAAGAAAAACAAAAGGTGTTTTTGTGTGTCTTGTTTGTGTGTTATTTTTTTAATCTAATAAAGGTAGAACGTCTATTTTCTTGATGTTGTTCTTCACTGCACTCAACGCCATCTTTGCATTCATTTACAAGATCATACTCTCCATAGCCTTTTGAACTTAATCTTGAGGGATCTATGCCTTTTTGTATGAGCCAATTCTTTGTAGCATCTGCTCTTCTTCCAGATAACTTTTCATTATAAATATCATTACCCCTTGCATCTGTATGAGATCCAATAATGATGTTCCAATCTGGATATAATTTCATAGCAGTTAGAACTTTTCTTATAATTTCTCGTGCATCTGTACGAATAGAACTCTTATCAAAATCAAAATAAATAATTGGTAATTCCAACTGGCACCCTAAATCATCTGGAGGACATGGTTTGTCATAAGTTAAGGGTATAATTACATTTACTATATCTGTCTGATTAGGTGTTATAAATAACTCCTCATTAATGTCAAAGTCATTTTTCATGGCCCTTACGGTGTACTGAGTTTCACAATCTCTTCCAGGAAAACTAAAAGTGCCCTTATCTGAGGCTATCTGCTGTGATATTTGCTGGTTATTTTCATCTAGCAGTTTCACAGTAGCTCCCGCGATGGGGTTTTGCGATTCACTATCAACAACAGTACCTGTGATGTCTATTTGACAATTATAGAATTGAATTCTATAAATATCATCATCACTACTTCCTTGCTTTCCATCTCTATTGGAACTTACATAGCCTAAATTTATATCTTCTTCGATGATTAAATTAAAATCATCCTGAGTGCTATTGGCTGGTGATCCAACATTTACAACAGCTCCTATATCACCAAGATTGGTAATTGGGGCAGAAAAAATATCATACCCGCCTAGACCTGGGTGACCATCTGAGGAGAAATATAAATTTCCGTTTTGGCTAATAAAGGGAAAGGATTCTCTTGTTTCGGTATTTATATTTGGGCCAAGATTTATAGGGAGTCCATAGCTGCCATTTTCTAAAATATTAACATACCATAGATCGCTCATACCATAACTACCTGGCATATCACTTGAAAAATACAAACGTTTTTCATCTACACTTAGTGCGGGATGTGCTGTGGAGTAGTTCTGGCTGTTAAAGGGTAACTCCAAGGCATCAGTCCAGTTTCCTAAACTATCTTTTGTAGATTTATAAAGTTTTAAACGAACGGTTCTTT
>CATEMS010000140.1 GCA_949507465.1 Flavobacteriaceae bacterium | reverse complement strand
ATGGGAGTAATTCTTCTATTAATGTAATTTACAGTGGGACAATGAGCGCAGCTGTTGAGGCGGGTACTGTTGGGATTCCCTCTATTGGGTTTTCTCTTTTAGACTATGGGATGGACGCAGATTTTGAACCTGCAAAAAAATACATCAAATTAATGGTTGAAAAATGTCTAACCAAAGGACTGCCAAAGGGAGTTGTTTTGAATGTAAATATTCCTAAGCTACCAAAAGAGAAAATTAAAGGAATAAAAGTGTGCAGACAAGCAGATGCACATTGGCAAGAAAAGTTTGACAAAAGAACAAGTCCTATGGGCAAAGATTATTATTGGCTTACAGGAGAATTTATAAATAAAGATAAGGGTGAAGATACAGATGAATGGGCACTTGCCAACGGATACGTATCTGTGGTACCAGTACAATTTGACCTAACAGCTCACCACGCTATAAAAGATATTAATACCTGGGATTTATAAATGAAAAAACAAATAACAATTGGAATTCTCTCAGGGCTCATTGCAAATGCAACTGGAGTTGTATTATGTATAGCGCTGTTATGCTTGATCAAGAACGCTAGCTTTTCAGAAATTTTTGAATTTTATTTAGAAACTGGTAATGCATGGGCTTTATTAACACTAGGGGCTTTACCAAACCTAGTGTTGTTCTTCGGTTTTTTAAAGTTTAACAAAGAGTATGAGGCTAGAGGCGTAGTAATGGCTACGTTTTTGACAGCTATTTCGGCATATGTCTTGTATTTTAATTAATTTTTCTCTTTAATATCCTAGAAAAACAAGCTACATGAAGTATTATATCATTGCAGGAGAAGCCTCAGGAGATTTACACGGTGCAAACCTGATCAAATCAATAAATGCCAAAGACCCAAAAGCTAGTTTCAGGTTTTGGGGCGGAGATTTAATGCAACAACAAACAAATGGCCTTGTAAAACATTACAGAGATCTTGCTTTTATGGGTTTTATTGAAGTTCTCTTTAACCTAAGAACTATTTTTAAAAACATCTCTATTTGCAAAAAAGATATTACAAGCTTCCAGCCTGATGTAATTATTTTTATTGACTATCCTGGATTTAATTTACGCATTGCCAAGTGGGCCAAGAAAGAAGGCTTTAAAACACATTATTACATTTCTCCTCAAATATGGGCTTGGAAAGAAGGAAGAATCAAAGACATCAAAACTGATGTGGATGCCATGTATGTTATCCTTCCCTTTGAGAAAGATTTCTATCAAGACAAGCATAATTATCCTGTCCATTTTGTTGGACATCCACTCATTGATGCCATAAGTGATAGAGAGCCTATAACCCTAGAGGCGTTTGCTGCTGCTCAGGGGCTTGACCAAAGACCCATTATTGCATTACTCCCAGGAAGCAGAAAACAAGAGATATCGAAAATGCTGGATGTAATGCTCTCCATTACTGAAGACTTTGCCAACTACCAATTTGTAATAGCTGGAGCCCCTAGTCAAGAGGCCTCATTTTATGCGCCCTTTTTACACAAACAAAATGTACATCTACTGTTAAATAAAACCTATGATTTACTATCTGTATCACATGCTGCAATTGTTACCTCTGGAACAGCTACCCTAGAGACAGCACTCTTCAAAGTGCCGCAAGTGGTCTGCTACAAAGCAAATTCAATATCTGTAGCCATCGCAAGGCAAGTTGTAAAGCTAAAATTTATTTCACTTGTGAATCTTATTTTAGATAAAGAGGTAGTTACAGAACTCATCCAAGGAGATTTTAATACACAACGTTTATCCAAAGAAGTCAATAAGATTTTAAACACAGACAATAGAGCATCCCTACTTGAGTCTTATGATGATTTAGAGCAAAAACTGGGAGGAATTGGTGCTAGTGATACCACAGGACAATTTATAGTTGATGCGATAAAATAAATAGTTACAATTCGTGATTAAATAAATTTGAACCACCAAAGTGAAGTGGTTTACAAATTTTTAGTATTTTTAGATAAACTCCCGATGTTATAGGTTTTTAACACCTATAATCTGAAATATTCCAACAAATTTATAATTACAACAGCCATATCACTGGCTCTAGGTATTACTATTGGTTTTTTTAAGGCCAACTTACTACCCCCATTACTGCCAGTAGTTTTTTTACTACTGATGGTCATGAGTATTTTTTGGTATTCCAATCATACTAGTTTATACAACAGTCCATGGTTTGGCCTCATCCTAAATCTGTTTTTTATTTCTCTAGGGTGCTATAGCTATCAAAATACAATCCCAGCATTCCAACAACATCATTACATACATACCCTTACCCAGAAAAGACACATCATACAATTACAGATCAAAGAAGTATTAAAACCAAACACGTATAATTACAAATACAGGGCTACCATACAGGCCCTAGACGGAGTTTCGTGCAAAGGGGATATAGTTTACCTAATTACCAAAGACAGTCTAGCAAAACCACTTGCTATTGGTGACAGAGTTATATTAAATGAAAAAGTATCTCCTGTAGTTGGGCCAAAAAACCCTTATCAATTTAACTACGCCTCTTATTTAAAAAATCATGGTATACATCATGAAATTGATAGCATCTATTCTGAGATTTTAAAAATAGAAGCAGCTACACCCTCTATAAAAGGATATGCAGAACAATTAAGAAACTACTGCATTGATAAACTAGCACAAACAAATATGCCTGAAAAACAATTAGCTATTATACAAGCATTAGTGTTGGGGCAAAAAAGAGCATTAGACCAACAACTATATGAAAGTTATGCAGCTGCGGGTGCCATACATATATTAGCAGTTTCTGGATTACATGTAGGT
>CATEMS010000139.1 GCA_949507465.1 Flavobacteriaceae bacterium | reverse complement strand
GGTTTTTTTAAACGGTATAAATGTAGAAAAACAAATAAGAACACTTGCAGTTTCAGAACATGTAAGTGTTGTTGCAGCAATTTCTGCTGTACGATCAAAATTGGTTTCCCAACAACAAAAACTGGGTCATAATAAGGGTGTTGTTATGGATGGTCGTGATATAGCTACTGTAGTGTTTCCAGAGGCAGAACTTAAAATATTTCTAGATGCAGCTGCCTCAACAAGAGCTCAACGTCGGTATAAAGAACTAACAGACAAAGGTGACAAGGTATCTTTAAAGGATGTTTTAAAAAATGTTGTGGAAAGAGATCGCATCGATTCTACCCGAAAAGATTCACCTCTTGTAAAAGCCAAAGATGCCATAGTTATTGACAATAGCCACATGAATTTGGAAGACCAATTTCACATCATTCTACAATTAGCCAAAGACAGAATAGCCGGCAGGGTCTAATTTGGTAATCATATTTCATTTAGAATTAATTTATAACTCATCCAGAGCTTTTTTTTAAACTCGTGGTATAGTGCAATAAATTGCGTGATGACTTTGGAAATTAAAAGAAAAGAATTATTTTTGCAGCCCATTTTGACGGTTTAGTAATAGCAAACTGGGCATATAAAACAAAAATAATCCTTCTACGGGTAAATCGTTACACTATTACAGCCTTGTAGAATACAAAGTAAAATCTTGTACGTTTTCATATAAATAAAACCAATACAAGAGGATACACATTACAACAAATGGCTGAAAAAGCAAAGAAAGAAGTAGCAAAACCTGCTGCTAAGAAAACAAGAAAAAGAACACCTAAAGTAGAAGCACCTTCTGCAAAGGTTGTTGAAACAACAGAAGCATCAACTCCCGAAGCTTCTGAAACACCAAAAAGAGAGCCCTCTTTAAAAGAAACAAATCCTGAAAAATTCTTAACCGATTTTAACTGGCACAACTACGAGGAAGGTATTGACCCTGTAGATGATGGCAAGTTAATGGAGTTTGAAAAACTAGTTACCGAAAACTTTGTTGACACCTTAGATAATGAAGTTGTTCAAGGAAAGGTTGTTCATATCTCAGACCGTGATGCTATTATAGACATCAATGCAAAATCTGAAGGTGTTATTTCATTGAATGAATTCCGTTACAATCCAGACCTAAAAGTTGGAGATAAAGTAGAGGTTTTAATTGATGTACGTGAAGATGCAACTGGACAATTGATACTTTCTCATCGTAAGGCTAGAACAATTATGGCTTGGGATCGTGTAAATAAAGCACATGATGAAGGAACTATCGTTAACGGTTTTGTTAAATGTCGTACCAAAGGAGGTATGATTGTAGATGTATTTGGAATTGAAGCATTTTTACCAGGATCACAAATTGATGTAAAACCCATACGAGACTACGATATTTACGTTAATAAAACAATGGAATTTAAAGTCGTGAAAATCAATCACGAATTTAAAAACGTAGTTGTTTCACACAAAGCGCTCATAGAGGCTGACATCGAAGAGCAGAAAAAAGAAATCATCGGTCAATTAGAAAAAGGACAGGTATTAGAGGGTGTTGTCAAAAACATTACCTCTTATGGGGTTTTTGTAGACCTTGGTGGTGTAGATGGACTTGTTCATATCACAGACCTTTCTTGGTCTCGTATCAATCACCCTAACGAGATTGTAGAACTTGACCAGAAATTAAATGTTGTTATTCTTGATTTTGATGAAGATAAAACACGTATACAACTTGGTCTTAAACAACTAAGCGCACACCCTTGGGATGCTCTTGGTGAAGAACTTAAGATTGGTGATAATGTAGAAGGTAAAGTGGTCGTTATTGCAGACTACGGAGCATTCATAGAAGTTGCCGAAGGTGTAGAAGGATTGATCCACGTTAGTGAAATGTCATGGTCTACGCACTTGCGTAGTGCACAAGACTTTGTTAATGTAGGTGATAAAGTTCAGGCCCAAGTTTTAACCATGGATCGCGAGGAACGTAAAATGAGTTTAGGAATCAAGCAATTAACGCAAGATCCTTGGACGGATATCACATCAAAATACCCTGTGGGATCTACTCACAAAGGTATCGTGAGAAACTTTACAAACTTTGGTGTATTTGTTGAATTAGAAGAAGGAATTGACGGACTTATTTATATCTCTGATCTTTCTTGGACTAAAAAGGTAAAACACCCTAGTGAGTTTACAAATATTTCTGATACCCTAGAGGTGGTAGTATTAGAATTGGATGTAGAAGGACGTAAATTAAGCCTAGGACACAAACAAACTACAGAAAATCCTTGGGATAAGTATGAAGCTGAGTTTGCTTTAGGATCCGTTCATAAAGCATCTATTAGTGAAATGGTAGATAAAGGAGCTGTCATCAATTTTAATGATGATATCACTGCATTTGTACCAAAACGTCATTTACAGAAAGAAGACGGAACCGATGTTGCTAAAGGTGAAGAGATAGACTTCCAAATTATTGAATTCAACAAAGAATTCAAAAAAGTGGTAGCCTCTCATATGGCCATACACAAACAAGAGGAAGCTAAAATCGTGAAGCAAGCTGCAAAGAAAGCTAAAAAGCAGTCAGACGAATCGAAGCCTACATTAGGTGATGCTAACTCTGCACTTCAAGCCTTAAAGGATAAAATGGATGGAAAAAAATAACCAAACCATTTGTTGATTATAAAGAGCTCTGATTTTTCAGAGCTCTTTTTTTATCTTAATTTTCAGGCCTAAAAACAAACTGTACTTTATTTGCTGTTTGTAAAAGGAGTATACATTTTTAGTATTTTTTTAGATAAACACCATCCAATTTTAGTCTATAAATATCTGTTAAAAAACTATATTTGTAGCCATTAAAAACATGTGAATATGAAAGCAGGAATAGTAGGATTACCAAACGTAGGAAAATCAACTTTATTTAATTGTTT
>CATEMS010000138.1 GCA_949507465.1 Flavobacteriaceae bacterium | reverse complement strand
AAGCATTGGCCTTTAATTTTGAGTAATAATTTAATCGATATAAATCAAATAACAATAATGAAGGATTTTTTGAGTGTAGGTTTTTTAGAATTGGTTTCTCAAATCTCTTTACTAGAGTATTTAATATGGGCAGCGCTACTATTTTTTTTAATTTATAGTATTTTATTTGTAGTGGTCTAGAAGAAAAATCCATTTCTTTATTAGTTTCCAAGAAAAAAGTAGTCTCAAGAGATTGGAGTGATTTTTTAATAAAACTATCGGTATTCTCGAGTCCAAGATGAATAACTTGGTTTTCTATGTGTAATACAGTTACTTTTTGAACCTTTAGTTTGTAGGAGAAAAGAATATCAAGACCATAGTGGTTTGTTTCAAAGTTATTTGCTTTTACAAACAGTTCTTTAGTAACAAGCAAGTTTGCAGATATTAGGTTGTATGGCTTTTTATTTCTCGCTTCGGCACTTTTTGATTCTCTTGCTCTGCCGTACACCCATCTAAGTAATTGATCCTGCATGGGTCTTTTATCTTCATATGTAATTCCGCCACTTATAATTTGGTATTGGTTGTTTATCTGTTTTAGATATGTTTGTATGAAGTTTTGGTGTAAGGGAATTACATCTGCATCTAAAAAAAGTAACCACTTAAATGTTGCTTTATGTGCTAGAATATTTCTTGTGGCAGTTCTGCCAAGATTTTTTTGGTTTTCTAGATAAATACAATGCTCAAGTGCATTGATTTTTTTGTTTTCAGTGCTACTTTGTGTGTTGCTAGATGCATCATCCAATACTATAATTTCAAAAGCAACAGCACATGCAATCGCCTGCTGTTGCAAGGTTTTTACAAGCGCCGTGGTGTTGTAATTGTATGTGGGTATTAGTATAGAGAGCATTTTTGTTTATTAAGGTAAAAATACATTTTTTATTACGGCCGAATTCAATTTAAAATAGTAATTTTAAGTTACTAAACACGATTCTATGAACCGCACCACAATTGCTGACTCAATTGTTTTAAGACTTACGGAACAAAAGTTGTCATTACAAGAAATGTTTGCTGCTACAAAAAACGGCATTAGTTATTTTTATATAGATAACTTATTACCAGAAGAAATAGTATCCAACATCACTTCGGTATTTCCAAAAAAGGAGGCTATGGTTCAAAAAAAGAGCTTAAGGGAGTATAAATATGTTGCAGCACAAATGGATTCCTATAATCCACTTCTAGAGGAGGTTGTTTACGCTTTCCAAGATCCTAGAGTGGTCACTTTGGTTAGTGATATTACGAGTATTACAGGATTAGAGGCAGATGAACATTTGTATGCGGGAGGTATTTCACTAATGGCAGAACATAATTTTCTGAATCCACATATTGATAATTCTCACGATAAAAATAGAGACAAATGGCGGGTGCTTAACCTGTTGTATTACGTTACTCCAAATTGGCAAGATAATTATGGAGGTCATCTAGAAATATGGCCAAATGGTTTAGAACAACAACAGGAAACTATTCATAGCACCTACAATAGATTGGTGGTAATGGCAACACACCAGCGCTCTTGGCACAGTGTGAGCCCAGTTGTCTACCCAGGGTCTCGGTGCTGTGTTTCTAATTATTACTTTAGTGATTCTCCACTTAAAAAAGATGATGCCTTTCATGTTACTTCATTTAGAGCGCGTCCTGGACAAAAATTAAAAGACTTTATATTAACCTCAGATGCTAGACTTCGTATGGCAATACGTAAGGTTTTTAAAAAGGGGATTAAGGAAAATCCTCATGTGTACAAAAAAAAACCTGACTAGATTCTAGTTTATTTTTTTTTAAAGTTAGTTTATTACAAGCTGTATTGCTTTTATATTTATAGGGTTATAGACAACAATTGTTTTTTTTTGCAAATTAATATTTTTATCATATGTTTGCTTCCCCTAAATTTTTGTGAGGATAGTATCCTCACATCTAATGAATTGCCTCATGAAAAAAAGCATATTAATAGCTGGTATAATGCTATCTGTATCTGTATTTTCTGTGTTAGGATTTTCTTCAAAAGAAACCACTACAGACCTTTCTCACTATAAAATTGAGAAAAAAGCATATCACTACCATGTGCCCACAAAAAAACAAATCAATGATTTGTT
>CATEMS010000137.1 GCA_949507465.1 Flavobacteriaceae bacterium | reverse complement strand
TTTAGAAAAGAATATTTATCCATAATTGGGATACTGCGATATTTTAAAACAAGGCAAAAATACAACAAATCCCCAAAATACATCTTTGGAGAAGGTATATTTATAGCACTTTCTAGCTTAACTAATCTTTGGTGGATACCCACTAAAATACAAGCTGCAATTTTAACTTTTTGAGGCCTTTAAAATGCCTTTGCTTTTTTAAGGCACAAACCCAGATATTCTTTGAAAGTTGTTGCCTTAAGAGCGGTTGTTTTACTGATTTTGTTGTTTGGGTAAGAAACACCTCAAACGTTTCTATCCATTAAAAAATCTGCAAAGTTTTTTAAGGTGTCTTTGTGCTGTTGGGATATTTTAATGTCTTGTAACAACGAAATTGAAGTATTGGTATACCTTGCTATTTCATCTTCTGTTGCTTTTGCAGCTCCTGAGCAAACAAATATGTCTTTGACTTCTTTTATTTTGTCTGAGGGGTCTTTAGGTAACGTTTCAAATAATGAAGATAATCTTTCAGACACATCCGGGGTGCTATTTTGTAATGCAGTTAGGTACAGAAATGTTTTTTTATTGGCTATGATGTCTCCTCCAACTTGCTTCCCAAAAGTTAAGGGGTTTCCAAAGGCGTCTAGGTAATCATCTTGTAACTGAAATGCAATACCTAGGTTTTTTCCAAAAGCATATATTTTTTCTTGACAGGAGGGGGAAGCATTTGCAATGATTGCACCCATTTGCAAAGAAGCTCCGATGAGAACCGCTGTTTTGTACTCAATCATCTTTATATACTGATCGATGGTAACATCTGTTCTAGTTTCAAAATCAACGTCATATTGTTGACCCTCGCAAACCTCTAATGCGGTTTTACTGAATAAAATTGCCAATTGCATAAAAATTTTTGGCTCATAGGTTTCAAAAAGCTGATAGGCTAAAATTAACATGGCATCTCCAGACAAAATACCCGTATTGACATCCCATTTCTCATGGACTGTCTGGTGGCCTCTTCTAAGTGGAGCTTTGTCCATGATATCATCATGAACCAAAGAAAAATTATGGAACATTTCTACGGCAAGAGATGCATCTAGGGCTGTTTTATAATTTCCTCCAAAAAAATCTGCACTCATCAGTGTAAGCACAGGACGCAGGCGCTTACCGCCAAGGGTTAGTATATACTTTACTGGCTCGTATAGTGATGCGGGGTCTTTTAGAGTCACCTTGTGCTCTAAATGTGCAACTAGTGCGTCGCTATATTTTGAAATATCCATCCTACAAAATTTCCCCAAAAATAAGGATTACATACATATTTAAAGGAGATGTTCCCATTCTTTTTTGACTTGTATGTTAAATAAAAATTAAACCTTGGAAACTTTTTTTGTTTTTTAAGTTTCCGTGTATATTTGCACTCCAATTATGAAAAATAATATCATTGCTAAAGCTACAGAACTCTTTATGAAACTTGGTTTCAAAAGCGTTACTATGGATGATATTGCCAAGGAAATGGGTATTTCTAAAAAAACCATTTACACACACTTTAACAACAAACAAACCATCATAGGTGTAGTTACAGATCATCTCTTTGAGACGGTGTGCAATGATATTGATGCCATTTGTGATTTAGGTCAAAACCCAATCCACGAGCTGTATGCCATCAAAAAAAGGGTCATGCAATACATGCAAAAAGAAAAGGCATCACCCACCTATCAACTTCAAAAGTATTACCCTAGTATTTACAGCAACATAAAGCAGCGTCAATTTTCTCACATGCAACAATGTGTGGTCAACAACCTCAACAGAGGTATGAATCAACAACTATATCGCAAAAATATAGAAGTGCAATTTGTGGCCAGAATCTATTTTAACGGTATAACGGGTATTAAAGAAGAATCGTTATTTCCTTACACTATGTTTGAGGGAGAAACACTTTATGAAATGTACCTAGAATATCACCTGCGTGGAATCGTTACCTCAAAGGGAAGAGATATATTAAACCAATTGATACAATCAAACCAAGACTAATGAAAAAATACATCATCATAGCATGTGCCCTTTTTAGCCTTCAAGGATTTGCCCAAGACAAAACCTACACTTTTTCTTTACAACAGGCTATCTCATTTGCCATTGATAGTAGTTACGCTACCATCAATTCCAGAAAAGAGATTTCTAAGGTTTTAAAAAGAAAATGGGAGGCAACAGCATTGGGATTGCCGCAAATAGAGGCTAATTTTTCTTACCAAAACAACATAAGCCAACAGGTTTCTTTACTCCCCGCTGCAGCCTTTGACAATACCACAAGTATCATAAATACCGTTGAAGAGTTTTTTGGCATACAAGCCACTGGAGCACCTGAGGTACCTCAGGGGTTTATTCCTGTTGTTTTTGGTACCAAACAAAACATGGGCGCCACTGCCACATTAACCCAACTAATTTTTGATGGTAGTTACTTATTTGCCCTTGAGGGAGTGAAATCACTTCTTAGTTTCAGTGAAAATTTAAATGAAAAGACAAACCTAGAGGTAAGAAAGCAAGTTATTGAGGCCTACACAAATGTATTGGTAGCTGATGCATTTATTGCCATTACAAAAAACAACATCGCTAACTTAGAAAAAAATCTTTTTGAAGCTACAAAGGTCTATGAAAATGGACTCATTGAACAACAAAGTGTACAGCAGTTAGAAATCACACTACTAGACGAGAAAACTCAACTTAGCAATGCCCAAAGAACCTTAAACATTTCAAGACAATTATTAAATCTAACCCTAGGTATCTCTGTTGATACAACTGTGGTTTTAACCAACACACTTGAGGGGCTCACTTCTAAAAATATCTCTTTGGCACTTTTAGATACTGCCTTAAAAATTGAGAAAAATCTTGATTATAAACTTGCAGAAAACCTTACAAAACAAAGAAATATAGAGTTAAAAATTGAGCAAAGCCAAGGGGTACCTTCTTTAAACGGTTTTATCAACTATGGAACCACAGGCTTTGGTGATGAATTTGATTTTTTCAGCAGCAATCAAAATTGGTATCAATCCTCTGTTGTTGGAATCACTTTAAATGTTCCCGTTTTCTCAAGTGGACTAAGAAGCGCTAGAACCCAGCAAGCAAAAATAGCGCTAGAACAATCAAAAATAGATTTTGATCAAACCATTGAGCGAGTGAAATTAGACTTCAAAAGAGCTAAAAGTAATTATCAGTACAGCTTAGAACGTTTTCAAAACACCGAAAAAAACCTTTTACTAGCAAAGAGTATTGAACAAAAAAACCAGATAAAGTTTAAAGAGGGGTTAGCCACAAGTTTTGATTTAAGACAAGCTCAAAGCCAACTCTTTAACACACAACAACAACACCTGAGTGCTATGGTAGAGATAATAAATACCAAAGCTGAAATGGAAACAGTTTTAAATACTCCAAACCTAAGGATGTCTGTTGAGGATATCAAAAAAAAATACCAGGATTAAAAAGCAATACAATCTATTATGAAAAAAATAATCACATTACTAACCATTTCGGTTTTGCTAACAAGTTGTGCAGACCAAAAACGAGAAACAACTCAAGAGGTAATTGCCTCTGAAAACGCTGAGGCAATACAAAAAAGACGTGACAAGATTGTGTTGCAGCAGCAAGAAATAAATACACAAATAAAAGCATTAGATAAGGCCCTTGCAGCATTAAGCCCTGAAGAAAACATGCCTCTTATAACTTCTTTTACAGCAAACAATAAGGTTTTCAAGCATTATGTTGAATTGCAAGGAAGTGTAGAAACAGATCAAAATATTCTAATTACACCAGAGATGGGAGGGGTTTTAAAAAAAGTGCATGTTACCAAAGGACAACGCGTCAAAAAAGGGCAACTTCTTGCCAGTATTGACGATGGAGGTATGAGTCAGTCATTGGCACAAATGCAGGTTCAGGTATCTCTAGCAAAAACAACTTTTGAGCGACAAGAGCGCCTTTGGAATCAAAACATTGGAAGCGAAATTCAATATCTTCAAGCAAAAACAGCTTATGAGGGACAGCTAAATGCCGTTAACTCTATGGAGCAACAGGTGGCCAAAGCAAGTATTAAAGCTCCTTTTTCTGGAACTATTGATGATATTATTACCGAGAAAGGAAATGTGGTTGCTCCCGGGCAAACCCCAATACTCAGAATTGTAAGTCTTGAGAACATGTACGTGAAAACAGATGTGCCAGAAACCTATATATCCAGTATTGTGGCAGGAAAACAAGTTGAAGTTTCCTTTCCTGTTTTGGAAGAAACTTTTATGGCAGTTGTGAGCCAAACTGGAAATTTTATTAACCCTAACAACAGAACATTTAGGGCAGAAATCAATGTGGAGAATACAAAAAATAACATCAAACCTAATCTAACCTCAAGATTAAAAATTAACGATTACACAAACAAAAATGCTATTGTAATTCCGCAAAGTATTATCTCTGAAAATGCAGCTGGAGAACAGTATATCTATGTTTTAAAACAAATAAATAATGACAACGCAGTGGCGAGTCGGGTGATTATTAATACAGGTAAAAAACAAGGGGATCGTATCGAGGTCTTATCGGGCTTGAAACAAGGAGATCAAATTATTGAAGAGGGAGCTCGTAGTGTAAAAGACGGTCAAGCCGTAAAAATCATCACCTACTAATTTGAAATAACTATGGCAAAACAGAAAAAAAATACCGAGAAAGAATTTAAACTTTCGTCTTGGGCCATTGGCAACAAAACAACCATTTATATGGCAATGCTATTGGTGTTGTTTTTAGGAGGAAGCGCCTACAATAGCATGCCGCGAGAAAACTTTCCAGAAATTAGAGAAACTAAAATTTATATTAGTTCTGTATACCCTGGAAATACTGCAGAAGACATCGAAAAACTAATTACAGACCCACTAGAAGACAAATTAAAAACAGTAAGTAATGTTGTAGAAATAACCTCCACATCACAAGAGGATTACGCTATGGTAGTGGTTGAGTTTGACGAAGACATTTCTGTAGACAAAGCAAAGCAAAAAGTTAAGGACGAAATTGACGCACAAACCTCTAATGAGGATTGGCCCACCTTTAATGGTGCAAAAGTCAAGCCTAATATATTTGAACTCAGTATGAGTGAGGAGATGCCTATTCTTAACATTAATATTTCGGGTGATTATACCGTGGAAAAATTAAAAGAATATGCAGAATACCTTCAAGATGAAATTGAAAATCTGGAAGAGATAAAGCAAGTTGACATTCGTGGAGCTCAAGAAAAAGAGGTTGAAGTTGCTGTTGACATCTATAAAATGATGGCCTCCTCTGTAAGTTTTTCAGACATATTGGGAGCCATATCTAATGGTAATACAACCATCTCTGCAGGTAATTTTAAAACCAGTGGACAGCGAAGAACCATCAGAATTTTAGGTGAAATAGACAGCCCAAAAGAGCTAGAAAACTTTGTTGTGAAATCTGAAAACAGTGACATTGTTTATCTCAAAGATGTGGCAACGGTATCCTTTAAGGATAAAGACATTACTACTTTTGCCAGAGAATACGGCAACCCAGTTGTCATGCTGGATGTTAAAAAGCGATCTGGAAAAAACATGGTTGCTGCGGCAGAGAAGATTGAACAAATTGTGACTCAAGCAAAAGCCAATGTCTTTCCCTCAAACCTGAAAATAAACATAACCAATGACCAATCCTCAAAAACCATTGGGCAAGTAGACGACTTGGTGAATAACATTATTTTCGGAATCATACTGGTGGTAACCGTTTTGATGTTTTTTCTAGGATTTAAAAACGCGCTTTTTGTTGGGTTTGCCATACCCATGTCCATGTTTATGTCTTTAATGATATTAGGCTGGATGGGATACACCCTAAATACCATGATCCTTTTTGGACTCATAATGGGCCTTGGAATGTTGG
>CATEMS010000136.1 GCA_949507465.1 Flavobacteriaceae bacterium | reverse complement strand
TTTTATAATCGTGCAAATGTAATTGATAATATTCCAACATCAAATCAAGTACATCTCTTCTTTGTTTTTTTGTAAAGGCTACGCCACTGATAGTATCAAAATTTATGCCGAAGAGTTGTTTTAACATCTCCACCCTTTGACCGGTCTCACAATAAATAGAAAAATCCTCTGCAACAAAGCTACCCTCTGATAGATTAAAATATGGCAAATGAACATCTGATGTATCGGGATTAAACCCTAAATATGTTGTTAGCTTTAGTAAAAACAGGGTATGAAAATTGGCAATATCCTCGTGATGATCTAGCCACTGAAAAGAAGCCTCTAAAAATAAATAGAGCCCCTGGTTTGGCTCCTGCTCTAGAATAGAATTTTTTAACATTTCAGACAAAAATAGAACCAAAGATGATTTTACAATATCTGTGTGCAAGGTAGTATATGGATGCAATACCTTAACCTCTTTTATAGATTCTAAGGTTCCTTTATTTTTGTGATTTGCTACAATTTCTAATTGGGTGAGGGGTTGAAAATAGGAAGGTTTCAACCTTCCTTTTCTAGATTTAAGTATGCCCCGTAAAAGGTAGGTTTTAAGACCACTGCTCTGAGTGTAACAGGTGACAATAAGATCTGCTTCTGCATACTTAATGGAAGAAAAAACAATGGCTTTAGTAGTTTCTACCATCAGCGAATAATCATTATTTTTTTAATTTTTGTCTCCAGGGCATCTTCTGTAGTTATTAAAACAAAATACACTCCTGAGGCAACCTTATACTTGCCGAATGCTGTTGTATCCCATGTGATACTCCCTCCTTGACTTGTTTGCTGAAACACTAAATTGCCTTCCAAATCTGTTATTTTCACATTGGCTTTTGCTGTCAAGCCATCTATGGTAACATTTCCTTGGTATTGAGGTCTAACCGGATTTGGAAATACAAAAACATTTTCTAGAGTGTCTCTTGGCGCAGTGGAAGTTCCTTTGTAGGAAACCAACCCATTGATGGTAGCAAAAAAAACTTCCCCAGTAAAGGGGTCGATGGCAATATCTTGAATATTATTTGAAGGCAGTGGAGAGTTCTCTGAAGTAAATCGCAACAGGGTTTGTTGGCCATTAGCGCTAAGATAAAAAACACCAGAGCTTGCTGTGGCAATCCACTTATTGTTTGACCCATCTACCTCTATGTCTGTGATGGTTTGTTCAAATAATAATTCTTGGCCTACGCCCTCATCATCTGCAAAAATAATTGCACTTGCTGAGACATCTGCTGTATTACTGAAAAAAGTACCTGGACTAAACAACACTCGTAAGCCTCTTAGGGTTCCTATCCAAAGCCTATTTTGCGCATCAAAGGCAAGCGCTCTAATATCTGTTGAGGGTAAGCCTCCGCCTGTATCGTCTGAGCCAATCGCTCTAAATTGATTGGTAGCAGGATTAAACGCAGCCAGCCCTGTTTGTACAGGGCTGAAAAAAATAAAGCCCTCTCTACTAATTGCCAGTTTACTATACGCCAACTCGTCTCTACCACCAGATATGTTACTTACATCAAAAGATTGAAATTGCCCATTAGCAGAAAGCCTTAGCAGCGCATCATCTGTTAGAGATTGTAATACCCAAAGATTTCCGTCTCTGTCAAAGTCTGATCCGTACAAACGTATCCCTGCATTATTTCCACCAAAAACAGGGTTCTCTAGAGCAGAGTTTGTTTCATCATACAACACCGTGGGCACTTGATTTTCTACCTTTAAAAGACCACTTAAAAAAGAAGAAAAATAAGCAATCTCCGGATTTTGTTTGTCAATGCTAATGTTAACAATATCATTAACAGCACTCACACCAAGGCTTGAGGTTAACTCCTGATGAGAAATATTAGTCCAAATTCCTTCTTTTAAATTACTGATCCCTTTTCTATCTAAGGGGTAAGGATTAAAGGATACCGATACAGCTCCAAAACTAACCCATAATTGCCCCGCAGTTGCATCCAAAGCAAAGGGGGTATTCAAAAGGGGGCCATCTGGCAAAATCTGTGTAGCTTGATTTGTATTAAAACCTACCTTGAGAAGCCCTTTAAGAGCAGTGCCCAAATAAAAAGTATTATTAAAGCTATATCCTGTTTGTAAGGCGTAATTAAAATCTGGCAGGCTCTCTACAGAAGCTTTTAAAATGAATCCTTGATCATAAGCCTGAATACTTGTGGATGTACTTATGGTAAGCACGGCATTGTTTACCTTAAAATCTCTTATCGGACTGGTGAAAGAAGCTACTTGCTGCAAGGTATTTCCGGCATTTAGTCTAAATACAGTATTGGCTGTATTGGCCAATAAAACTCGGGTTCCTAGTGTTTGTACAGCGGTATAATCTCCCTGGGTGACAAGTTCCCACTCTTGAAAATCAATAATATTATCATTGTTTAAAACGGCACGTCGAAGTCCTCCCTCTGTGGAGGCTGCATAAATATACGGGGCTAAAATTGTAGTCTGAGAGATGTTTATTAAAGATCCAAAATCACCAATAAAATAACTATCCCTAAACTCCAATCTCTCTAAATCATACACAGAGACACCAAAGCCTGCAGAAATATATATTTTACCTTCATGCTCTGTAAAATGATTGATCCGTTTTTTATTGGGCGGTATGTTTTGTTTATCCCTGATGTCTACCACTTTTAATACCTCATTTTGTTGGTCTATGGTGACCACCTCTATGAGTCCGTTTTGATATCCAATCAAAAGTAAGTTTGTTTGGCTGCTGTAATGTATGGTGGTTATAGCCTCTCCTGCAAGGCCTTGAACACTAGATAATGTTGTGAGTTGTTCTGTAGATAGATCGTAAATGAAAATGGCGTTATCTGTGCCAACAAAAATACGATCATCTCCCTGCGAAATATCTTTAACAGAAACATAAGAGAAATGATCATCCCATAGATTTTCGAAATTTTGAGCTCCAATAAAAGGGGAAATACATATCAAAAAAGCCAATAAAATACGTTTCATAAATCTGTTTTCTTAAAATAAAACAACTCTTTGTAATGGATGAGTAATAGTATAACAACCCCTTGTTATAATTATTGTAATTTAAAAAAGGTTGCTCTTCAGAGCAACCTTTATATTGATAAAAGTTTGCCCTTTTAGTTAAACAACTCCTTGGGCCATCATAGCCTCTGCTACTTTAACAAAGCCAGCAATGTTTGCACCCTTTACATAGTCAACATATCCATCACCATCTTTTCCGTACTCCACACATGCACCATGAATATCTTTCATAATGGTATGAAGTTTCTGATCAACCTCTTCTCTTGTCCAACTTAAACGTAATGAGTTTTGAGACATTTCAAGACCAGATGTTGCCACACCTCCTGCATTAGAGGCTTTCCCTGGCGCAAATAATATTTTTGCCTTTGTAAAAACCTCGATAGCCTCAGGAGTGGTTGGCATATTAGCACCCTCACTCACACATATACATCCATTGGCAACTAAGGTTTCTGCCTCTTGTTGGTTTAGCTCGTTTTGAGTAGCACATGGCAAGGCAATGTCACATTTAGTTCCCCAAGGTCTTTGCCCTGAAGTATAAGTGGCACTTGGGTATTTCTCAACGTATTGGCTAATACGTCCTCTTTTTACATTTTTTAGCTCCATTACAAAAGCTAATTTCTCTTGATTGATCCCTTCAGAATCATAAA
>CATEMS010000135.1 GCA_949507465.1 Flavobacteriaceae bacterium | reverse complement strand
GAACCCGTTTCATGTCAATATTTAAATTATTTGAAATCTCTTTTGTTACATTATTAACAAGGCCCAATCCATCAATACCCGTGATCAGTAATTCAGCTTTAAAATCTCTTTGGGATGAGTCTATCCATTTTGCTTTTTGAATCCTGTAATTAAAACTACCCTGAAGTTGCACGGCATTTGGACAATTTTTCTTGTGTACTTTAATCCCTTCTGTCACGGTTAAAAAACCAAATACATCATCTCCTGCTATTGGGTTACAGCAACTTGCTATTTTGTAATCTAGTTGTTGCTCATCCTTTCCAAAGACCAACTGATCAAATTTTTCTGTTAGTTCCTCTTTTTTAACCTCGTTTGGATTGGGTTGTTTCCTAATTTTATTATTGATAAAACTCACCAACACATTTGATCTTGAGGCTGCAAAATCTTTTAGTTGTTTATTGTCTATGATACCCGCACCTACTCTAAAAAATAAATCAAGACTTGTTTTTACTTTATAAAATTGTACCAACTGGTTGATTGTTTTATCGTCCAGACTAATTTTTAGTGATTTTAATTTTCGACGCAATATTTCTTTACCCTCATTGGCAATTTGTTTGCGTTCTTCTTTGAGAGAAGATTTAATTTTCGTTTGCGCTCTACTGGTAGAGGCATAATCCAGCCAGTTGGCCGTAGGCTTTGCATTATTGGAGGTTATGACCTCTACTTGGTCTCCACTTTGCAGGGGATGACTCAGGGGTACTAATTTTCCGTTGACCTTTGTTCCTCTGGCATGCATGCCCACTTCTGTGTGAATATGAAATGCAAAATCTAGAGCAGATGCTCCCTTTGGTAATGAATATAAATCACCCTTTGGTGTAAACACAAAAATCTCTTTTGCGTATAAACTGAGTTTAAATTCTTCTACAAAATCTACTGCGCTAATATCTTGGTTCTCTAAAGTTTCCTGTAACTTATTGAGCCACAGATCAAGTCCTCCGTCATCACTTTGTACATTTTTATATTTATAATGAGCAGCAAAGCCTTTCTCAGCTATTTCATTCATGCGCTCACTGCGTATTTGTACCTCAACCCATTTGCCTTTTGGCCCCATTACAGTAATGTGCAGCGCCTCATATCCTGTAGATTTTGGTGAGGATATCCAATCTCTCAGCCGCACGGGATTTGGACGAAAGTTATCAGTTACGATACTATATATTTTCCAAGCCAAGAATTTTTCATTTTCAAGATCACTTTTGTAAATGATACGCACCGCAAACTTGTCATACACTTCATCAAAACTAACATTTTGAGCTACAATTTTTCTACGTATGCTATAGATTGATTTGGGCCTTCCTTTTATTTGATAGCTTAAATTTTCTGAATTTAAAGCATTTTTAATGGTTTTTGAAAAGGCTCTTATGTAAGCATCTTGTTCTTGTTTACTGTCTTTAATTTTACTTAAAATATCATTATATATTTCTGGTTCTGTATATTTTAAGCTTAAGTCTTCCAACTCAGATTTAATTTTATACAAACCAATACGATGCGCCATTGGGGCGTATATGTAAAGAGTTTCGCTTGCAATTTTTTCTTGCTTATAGGTTGGCATTGCATCCATGGTTTGCAAGTTGTGTAACCGGTCTGCAATTTTTATGATAATAACTCTTATATCCTCATTAAGAGTTAAAAGCATTTTTCTAAAATTCTCTGCCTGCAAAGACACATCACCCTCATAAGGCATTTTAGAAATTTTTGTTAATCCTTGTACGATGCGTGCAACTGGCTCACCAAAAAGTTGTTCAAGATCTGTAGCGGTGTATTTGGTGTCTTCAATAACATCATGGAGTAGGGCAGCGGCAATAGATGTGGCATCAAGTCCAATTTCACTAGCAACTATTTTTGCAACGGCAATTGGATGAAAAATATAAGCTTCGCCACTTTTTCTTCGCTGCTGTTTGTGTGCATCTACCGCTACATCAAAAGCAGAGCGTATGAGTTTTTTATCTTCTTTAGATAAAATACGATAACTTACTTTAAGTAGCTCCTTGTATTGTTTTGCAATAGCTTTGTTCTCCTGCTCTGTATCAATTTCTGCCATAGATTAAAAATACAAATTCCAATTTTCAAAAAAAATAATACGAGTTAATTTTTAAATAAAAAAAGAAAGGCAATATGCTGTTGTTCAACAACCCATCAAAAACCTCGTTGTCTTTTGGCTTCAAATATCAAAATACCAGCTGCCACAGATACATTCATACTATCTATAGCCCCTTGCATGGGTATATGAATATTTTGAACGCTTTGACTGCGCCAAATCTCTGATAGACCTGTTGCTTCTGTACCAACAGCAATAGCGGTTGGTTTTGTAAAATCTTGCAGATGGTAGGGTTTGGACTCCTGTAAAATAGCACTAAAAAGGCGTATGTTTTTGTTGTTTAGAAAATCAATAATTTCCTGAGTGGTCCCCGTTGCTATGGTATTGGTAAACAAACAACCAACACTACTTCGTATAATGTTTGGATTGTACAGGTCTGTTTTGGGATTGGCAATAATAAATCCGTCTAGATTTGCGGCATCTGCACTGCGAAGCAAAGCGCCGATATTGCCTGGTTTTTCTGGGGCTTCTGCAATGAGTAGTAAGGGTGTTTTGCTCTTAAACACTAGGTTGTTTAAGGCATGTTGTTTTGTTTGTATGATGGCCAGGACTCCCTCGGTGGTTTTGCGATAGGCTAGTTTTTGGTATACCTCTATAGAAATTTCTATAATTTGTGTATTTGTATTGGCAAAATGACTTATGTCATTTAAAAAAAGAGAATCACAAAAAAGCAGGGTCTGTATGTGGTAACCTCCTTTTATAGCAAGTTGTATTTCTCTTTGCCCTTCTACCACAAAAACACCTTGTTTTCTACGCTCTCTTGATTTATCAAGCAATAACAAACACTGTTTGATCAAATTGTTTTGGGTGCTGTCAATTTTTTTGTACATAAAGGTTTCAAAAACTCTTTAAGGTATGTTATGAAATGTTATTTCTGACCGTATTTACCCATGTAACGTTTCCATAACTCTGTTTGATGCGTTTCTAGGGAAATATCACGACCATCTATAAAGGCTCTTATCAATCTATTTCCCATCACATCTAGAGCATCACCTTCACTAATAAACAAAGTAGCACTCTTTCCTACTTCAAGACTTCCATATTCATCAAGGCCTAAAATTTTGGCTGTATTACCAGAGATGAGTTGCAATGCTGTTTCTTTATCCATGCCTTGTCCTACAAGTTGGCCTGCATAAAAGGGTAGGTTTCTAGTCTGAAAATTAGACATACTACTATTTTGAAGTCCAACAAGCAATCCTCCATCTACTAAAAGTTTTGGAAGTTTGTAAGGAAGGTCATAATGATCATCAGCACTTTTTGGTAGTGCATGGGTTTGTTGCACAAGTACGGGTATTTCATGCTGCTTTAAAAATGGAATAACTTTGTATCCTTGGTAAGCTCCAACTAAAACGATTTGATCTATACCTGCTTGTTTGCTTAGTGTAACGGCATCTATGATTTCTTTTTCACCGTCTGCATACACATACAATTTTTTTGACCCATCAAAGAGCCCTTGCATGGCTTTAAAAGATTCATTAGCTCTATGATCCTCTCCTGTTCCAAAGGCCCTTGCGTCTGTAAGGTAGCTAGTTATTTTTTGTGTTTGTTTTGTGTAGTTTTTGTTAGGTTGGTACCCTCTAGGTTCGCCAGCCCACCATCTTCCTCTTCTGTAAGTACTTGGCCAATGAAGGTGTATGCCATCGTCTGTTTTAATAGCGGCATCTTCCCAATTCCAGGCATCAAACTGTACAATAGATGAGCTTCCTGAAATTGTACCCCCTTGAGGTGTAATTTGGCCTATAAGTACACCATTTGGGCGCATAGACTCTACCACTTTACTTTCAGCATTGTAGGCAATGATACTTCTAATGTGAGGAATCATATCACCAATTTCGTCTTGATCATTACTGGCTCTTACAGCATTTACCTCAATAAGACCAAGTGATTTTGCAGGTGCTATAAAGCCAGGATATACATGTTTTCCTGTGGCGTCAATAGACTGCCCTTTTGGTATTATGCTTGAATTTCCAACGGCTGTTATCATTCCATTTTCAAAAATGATGGTTGCGTTCTCTAGGGTGTTCCCATTTCCAAGAT
>CATEMS010000134.1 GCA_949507465.1 Flavobacteriaceae bacterium | reverse complement strand
CACTCTTCTTGCCAGGGAGCAGCGTGCAATTAGCAAAAACTAATAAACCTTCCTTTTTTTAATTTAAGCAGGGAGCATTTGATTTTTGCTCCTGATGTTATCAGCTAGCAAATAATTGGCTTGCATCAGCAAATGCTTTAAATTCTAGGGCATTTCCGCTAGGATCTTTAAAAAACATAGTGGCTTGTTCTCCAACGAGTCCACTGAACCTTACATAGGGTTCAATCATAAAATTAACCTCTTTCTCTTTTAGAGTATTTGCAAGTTCATGAAAAGAATTCATATCCAGCACCACACCAAAATGGGGGATGGGTACTTGCTTTCCATCTACAGAATTTGTTGGAGCCTCTTTCAGTGTATCATCTAAATGGATGACAAGTTGGTGGCCAAAGAAGTTAAAATCTACCCAATGATCACTACTTCTCCCTTCTTCAAGCCCAAGGATATCTCTATAAAATGTTCTGCACCTTGATAAATTGTCAACGGGTATGGCTAGATGGAAAGGCGAGAGTGTGTGCATGGCTTTTATTGTCTTAATTAAATGTTGTTACTCCTCCCAAGCAATCATAAAATACTTAAAGGTAGCCTTCTTTGGTATTTGTGAGGCTTCTATAGTTAGGTTAGGGTTGTACCTTAGGTTTTCTGGCAACTCTTTTTTGTCTATGGTAACAAATACATCACTGTCTTTTAAGAAAATAACCACAGCATCTATGCTTGTTTGAATGCCAGAAATTTCATAATTTTTTTTGAGATCCTTAAAAGTACTTTCTACTGAAAGGCCCTTATTGGTCTTGTATCTAGAATCATACACCCGAATGGTATTTATGGTGGCATCTGCACTATTTTGGTTGTTTGGTGATAGAAGTAGAAGTTTTTCACCTTTTTTTGAATACACTTCTACGTCACCCAAAAGACCTTGCTCTTTATCTGTGGTAGTTACAGAAACGATGCTGTCATTGTTGAAAATGCCTTCTATTTGATTTAAGGGAGTTTTGCTGGTCAGAGAGCCAATACTTCCATTTGATATGATGTGGGTATTATTGTTATTGGTACATTGAATGAGTAAAAAAGTGCATAAAGCTGTTATAAAAAAAGTATATTTCATTGCTGGTTATTTGAGTTAATGCTAGTACAGATTTACTTGCTCTAATTTTTTATAAAAATAATGATTTAATTGGTAGGATAGGTTAAGATAAGTGGTTTGTGAGTATTTGTAGTGGTTTACATCATAGAAGTTCTCTTTTGTCTTTGAGTAACTATGAACATAGGGTAGATAATTATAGTATCTTTGCACAATTATGCAAAAAGAGATTCAAGAGCAGGTAAACAAGGGTATGATGCTTCCACTTATGGAAGAGTTTTACACCATCCAAGGAGAGGGCTATCACAAAGGAACTGCGGCTTATTTTATAAGAGTTGGAGGCTGTGATGTGGGCTGTCATTGGTGTGATGTAAAAGAAAGCTGGAATCCAAAGAGCCACCCCCCTACACCCATTGATGCCATTGCTAACAATGCCAACAAATACTCCAAGACTATTGTTATCACTGGTGGAGAACCACTCACCTGGGATATGGGCCCTCTCACATCGCTATTAAAAAATATGGGTATGAGTACCCATATAGAAACCTCTGGAGCCTCCCCTTTGTCTGGCTCTTGGGATTGGATTTGTTTGTCTCCAAAAAAAATGAAATTACCAACCAAAGCCATATACAAAGAAGCTCACGAATTAAAAATAATAGTATATAATACCAACGATTTTAAATTTGCCGAAGCGCAAGCTGCAAAGGTAGGGAGTGATTGTATTTTATATTTGCAACCAGAATGGAGCAAGAGAGAAACCATGATACCTCTTATTGTAGACTATGTGATGGCAAACCCCAAATGGATGGTATCATTGCAAACTCACAAGTATTTAAATATT
>CATEMS010000133.1 GCA_949507465.1 Flavobacteriaceae bacterium | reverse complement strand
TTTTCAAACATTTTTTCTTCACAGATATGCTGCCCATCAAACTTACACCATGTCTACAACCGCTGAGCGTATCACGTTTATTTTAACCTGGATTTTTCAAGGCTCCAATTATTTGAGTGCATACGGATATGGCGTGATGCACAGGATGCATCATGCATATGCCGATACAGAAAAAGACCCACACTCACCAAAATATGATTTAAATATATTTTCCATGATGTGGAAAACTAAAAATATATACCACCAAATCAACAATCAACAAATAGAAGTTGCTCCAAAGTTTACTAAAAATGTACCTCAATGGAAACGTTTTGATGCCTTTGCAAGTTCTTGGTTTTCTCGAGTTGCTTGGGGTATTGCTTATTTTTCTTTCTTTTTATTATACACTACTTCCATTTGGCAATGGTTGTTATTACCAGTTGCTTTATTGATGGCTCCCATACATGGAGTTATTATCAATTGGTTTGGCCATATAGTTGGATATGTAAATTTTAAATCAAAAGATACCTCCAAAAACTTGTTCAAATTTGATTTTTTAATGCTGGGTGAGGGGTACCACAACAACCATCACAAACATAGCAGTAGTCCTAATTTTGGAGGAGTTCGATGGCATGAAATTGATATAACCTACAAAATCATGCAATTGCTAAATCTATTAGGGATCATACAATTAAAACCTAGCTTTTTGGTTTTAAAAAGAGAGGTGTAGGGCCCTTTTTTGTTTTTCTGAATCAAGCAGTGCTACTTGGGTAGGGTAAATAAAAATGTTGTTCCAACTTCTTTTTTTGATTCTATCCAGATCTTTCCACCCTCTGCGGTAATTGTTTTTTTAATGATAAAAAGTCCAATACCGCTTGAGTCTGTTCTGTTGTTTAGCTTTTTGAATGCTTCAAACACCAAACTAAAATGCTCTTGCGAAATACCAATTCCGTTATCTTGAATAGAAAATTGGTAAAAGTCTTTTTCTTCCTTCCAGTCTATACTAACAAAGCTTTTCTTGTTTTTATCTCTATACTTGTAGGCGTTTTCAATGAGATTTTGAAAAATTTGTCTAGCCTTTACCTCTGTTAGATTTACTACAGGAAGTGGTTGTACTATATTGAATTCAAAATCACTGGTTTTGTTTTTATTTAAAAAACTAATAATGGAATCAACTACAGGTTGAAGTTCTAGTTGCTCTTTGGCTACTTTTTCTGAGGTTCTAATTTCTGTATACTGAAGTGTACTGGATATGAGCTTATCCATATCTGTTATGGCTTCTTCAATCGTGTCTATGTACTCTAGACTCTCTTTCTCAAGGGTCTCAGAATTATCCTCTAAAAGCCAATTTACACACGTTGAGATTGTTCTAAGAGGTGTTTTTAAATCATGAGACACAACATGGGCGTAATGAGAAAGCTCTTCATTTTTTATTGTTAAATCGTTAATTAATGAATCTGCCTTTATGTTCAACATTTTTAATTCTGTGATATCTAAATGTATTCCTATGGATCCAATGATCTCTCCATTAATGTTGGTATTGGGTCCACCACTAATGAGCCAGTATCTTTTTTCACCACTTTTGGTTCTTATTTCCATATCATATAAATCCTTAGTTCCATCCTTTCTAGAACTTACCTTTTTTTCCATGTATTGTCTTTCCTCTTGGTCCAACAAAACATCTCTGGCTTTAAATCCAACAAGTTCCCTTTTGCTGTAGCCACACATTTTTATAAAGGCATTATTTACATTGAGTATGGTTTCATTGGCATCTACCTCCATGAGGCCCAAGTTCATATTTTCAATGATACTTTTATTGCATATTGGTTTTTGCTAAATTTATAAATTTACTAAATAAGTTGATCATAAATCTATTGAGCCCACATAAAATAGTTCATTCTTTTTGATCAAACAATTATAAGTAAAATTTACCACTATAAAGTACATAGGCTACAAAAGCATTTACTAAAATAATATTGTAGATTCTGTAAAACACTTTTATGATAATACTATTAGTTTATAGTATTGGGTAGCGGATTTTTCTCATACTTGTTATGTATGGCTATGATTGCCAATCCAAAGAGCACAGCCACCACAATTAAAATTGTGCTAATAAATCCAGTTACAGAAAATGACATTCTGATAAGTATGGTGGATATTACAAAACCAGAGTTTCTAATAATTTTGTGGAATTGATCTGTATAAAAGAATGATATTAAAAGCAGTACTACATCCACTAATATCAATACCGTAAAGAACTGATCAAAAAATAAATTGTTGATACTTTCAAAAGATGGTATTGTATTACTCGAGATTGATAGCCCCGCAGACCAATCTATAAGTGTGTATAAAGCCATGGTAAAAAATAGTGGTACAAGTATCACAGCAATTATCTTTTTCCTTCTCACAAATCTTTGAATGACATTATTTTCTTCAATTAGTTTTATTGTTTTTTGTCTGCCTTGTTTTTGAAATAGAAAGATCAAGAAAAACAATACGATAGATGCCAATATATCATAGGTAAATTGAAGATCCCCTTTAATTTCAAACCATTCTGCAGAAAGTTCTAGAGCAGATAAATCTTTGAATAACTTTCTTATGATGATCAAGGTAATGATTTCATATTGCTTTGTGATATAAGTTGTAAACGATTTTGGCAGGTAGTATATTAAAAGATACACCTCATAAATAAGTATGAAAGAAAAAGGAGTGTACACTGCAGATATCGGATTTGATAGTAGTTCAGAATTAATGGGATGAACTAAAAAACCGAATTTTATGAGGTAGATTACTCCTAAATGGATAAAAAAACTAACTAGTGCAAGACTTAAGATTATTTTTTCTGTCTTTAATTTTGTTTTTTCTGATAAGAATACTTTAAACAGATAGGGTAGGGTAGCGCTTATATTTTTCATTCAACGAATATTAAACAAATTGGCAGAGCCATTTTGCGACTATAAGACTGTAAGTTAGTGAATTAAAAAAACAATTAAAAATTAAGAATCGTTTTAATTGTCAAATTGTTTTACGTTTTAGAGGTATTGAGGCTCTCTCTTGGTTTGATTTATTTTTATCATGTCATTAATAGCGTCCCAGAGTTGTATTCTTTTCTCTAGAGATTGTTTTGCAACTAGCAGCGTTTCTTCCCATTTAAGTGTATCATCACCACACAATTCTGAAACCATTTTTAGTGACAAGGGCCCGTGTTCCTCCCCATCTATTTCAACATGACGTTCTAAATAGTATTTGAGTTTGTTGTATGACTTGTTCTCTGCATCCGCATTTTTTAATATTTCGATAAACATATCTGGAATTACGTCTTCTCTTCCAAAGGTAAATGCAGATGCCACTTGGTGTGTTTTGTTGGTTTGGATGATGGAAAATGTATGTAAAACAAAATCAGCTATTCTGGGGTCTAAGGGTATGCTTTTAAGCGCTATCTCAACAGTGTTACCAGAGGCTATAAGGGCTATAAATTTATTAATTTGCTCACAATTTGCACGGGTTTGTGACATCGCTTCAAGATACATTTCAAAATGACTCTTTGCTTGGCCACTTTCATTAAAGTCACTCTCCTCTCCAAGAACAATTTCATTTATAAATCTCGATAAAATAGGATTTTTAGGGGGTGTCCAGGGCGTTTTTACAGTAGTAATTTCTTTTTGAAGGTATTTTAAAAGGGACATAAAATCCCAAACTGCGAACACATGATTTTCCATGAAAACATT
>CATEMS010000132.1 GCA_949507465.1 Flavobacteriaceae bacterium | reverse complement strand
TTGTAAAAAATGCTCTCCAAAATAGGTTGGTTAACCGCAACATTCATGGCATCTCCACTAGATTTTACAAACTCTAAACTATTGTTTCTTTTAATAACTATTAAAGCCCCTGTGTTACTTTGACTCATTTTCTTGCAAGCTGCAATAACGGGTGCTATGTCTGTGGTGGCAATGGTGTCTGTAGATATAGATTTAAACTGTCTAAACACACGATTGGCTTTAAAATTGGTGGAGCCAAGCATGAGCAAAAATTTTCTAATTTCTTGTTGGAACACCACAATAAGAGCAAACATACCCACTCCCAAAAATCCACCCAATATTTTACTGAGCAATTCCATCTCTAATAGATCTGTAAGCCACCAAATACCATAAATGATAACAATACCAATAAATATATTTATGGCCACGGTACCTTTTATAAGTCTGTAGAGGTAGTACAGCAGTGCAGCCACAAGTAAAATATCTATGGCATCAATGATTCTAAAATCTGTTAGTTCGAAAAAATCCAAAAACTTTTATTTTAAGGTGTAAATGTAGGATTAAATTTTTAGTTACTCACTGGCTTGTCTAGTTGTTCAAACAACTTGATACATTCTATGGCAGGCTGCACATCGTGAACTCTTAGTATGCGTGCGCCTTTTTGCAAGGCCACCATGTGTAGGGCAGTGGTTCCGTTTAATGCTTGTTTGGGGGTAATATCTAGTGTTTTATACACCATAGATTTTCTTGAAACCCCAGCTAGTAGGGGGATATCTAGACTCTCAAATAACTCGAGATGATTTAGCAACTCAAAGTTTTGATGGGTAGTTTTTGCGAATCCAAATCCAGGATCTATGATAATATCATTTATATTATGAGCTCTTGCGGCCGCAACTCTTTCAGAAAAATAAAAAAGCACCTCTTTTGTAATATTCTTATAATCTGTAAGTGATTTCATGGTTTGGGGGGTGCCACGCATGTGCATCATGCAATAAGGGATTTGCAAATCCCCAATGGTTTCTATCATTTTGGGATCTAATTTTCCAGCGCTTATGTCATTGGCGATACAGGCGCCTGCTTTTACGGCTTGCTTTACAACATTACTTCTAAAGCTATCAATGCTTATAAGTGCTTTTGGGTAGGCTTCGATGATGGCTTTTATGGCTGGGATAACACGATCTATTTCTTGCTCTTCTGAAATATCTGTAGCTCCTGGTCTTGAGCTATACCCTCCAACATCTAGAATTGTGGCCCCCTGATCAAGCATCTGTGAGGCCTGTTTGATTATTTGATGCTCCAAAGTTGTGACCCCACCGTCATAAAAGCTATCTGGGGTTACGTTAATTATTCCCATCACCCTTGGCCTAACCAAGTCAATTAATGTACCTTTACAGTTGATTGTTTGCAATTTTTTATTTTGAGTTATTTACCCGAAATTTACGCAAAATCTTACACATATTATGGCAGACACTTCCAAAGAATATAATCAGGTTATAGATACTTGTAGATCACTCTTTCAAAAAAAAATGAAAGACTACGGTAGTGCTTGGCGAATTTTGAGGCTTCCCTCATTGACAGATCAAATTTTCATCAAGGCTCAGCGCATTCGTGGCTTACAACAAAACAAACAACAGCGAGTAGATGAGGGACAAGTAAGTGAGTTTATTGGGATTATAAACTACTGCATTATGGCCTTGGTTCAGCTTGAAAAGGGAGTGGTAGAGCAGCCAGATATTTTAGCAGACGAGGCCCTGGAGTTGTATGATCAAAAAATAGCAACTACCAAGCAACTCATGATGGATAAAAATCACGATTATGGAGAGGCTTGGAGAGACATGCGCGTTACTAGTTTGACAGATTTAATCATTCAAAAATTACTACGTGTCAAGCAAATTGAAGACAATCAAGGAAAAACAATCGTAAGCGAAGGGATAGATGCCAATTATCAAGACATGATCAATTATGCTGTCTTTGCCATGATTCACCTTGAGGCCTAGTGTATTTTTTTGTTTGGCATTCAATATTAATATTACATTAACAGTAGTTGTATGAGAGTATTGGTTGGAGTTTCTAGAATATTTGTAGGTGTTCTATTTATTATTAGTGGTTTGATAAAATTGAATGACCCTGTTGGGTTTTCATTTAAACTCGGAGATTACTTTGCCCCAGAGGTTTTAAACCTTCCATTTTTAGAACCCTTTGCACTTGGTATTGCTATTTTGGTTGTTATCCTTGAGGTATTGTTGGGGGTGATGCTCATTGTGGGATATGCCAAGAAATTTACCCTTTGGAGTTTACTACTGATGATTGGGTTTTTTACGTTTCTAACGTTTTACTCTGCCTATTTTAATAAAGTTACAGACTGCGGCTGTTTTGGTGATGCCCTCAAACTCACACCTTGGCAATCATTTACTAAAGATGTTGTGCTGCTAGTATTGTTACTCTTTTTGTACAGAGGAAGAAGGTATATAGAGCCCTTTTTTACAAAAGGGTTTAGAAGTATCACTGTTTTGGTTTCCTTGGTGCTTTGCTTGTGGCTTGGGTTTTATGTTTTAGACCATTTACCTGTGATAGATTTTAGGGCTTACAAAGTAGGTACAAATATCACCAAAGACATGCAGACCCCTATAAATGCAAAAAAGGATGTGTATCAATACACATGGAGCTTTGATGTAAATGGTCAGAAAAAAACTGTTGTAAATAGAGGTGAGGACCCCAAAGTAGAGGGTTCTTTGCTGGGCGTTGAGACTAGTTTACTGGAAAAAGGCTATGAACCGCCTATTCATGATTTTAGTATAGAGCGTGATGGGATAGATTATACCACTCAAATGTTAGAGAAAGAGCATCTTTTGGTTGTCATTGCCTACAATCTTGATGTAGCTCAAAAAGAGGGGTTTGTTGCTATTAAAGAGGCCACAGATACCGCCATTGCAAATGGATATACCGTCATTGGTATCTCTGCCTCCTCTACTGCAGAGACAGAAAAACTGGCGGCAGACTACCAACTTAACTTTTTGTTCTATTTCTGTGATATGACGACCCTAAAAACCATTATAAGAAGCAATCCAAGTATCATGAGCCTTGAAAGAGGAACTATTTTGCAAAAATTACATTTTAATGACCTGCATAAATTAAAGCTTAACGCATTAGATACACTTCCTCTAACTAATGCTCCAACAACTAAAGTTTTAGATACCATAAACTAATACCTTGTGATACCATATACATTAAAAAAAATAGGATATGCCACCCTCACTTTATTTGGTGTAGTTTCTGTGATTTTTATGTTGTTTAATATGCTCCCTGATGATCCTGCCAAAATGATGTTAGGTCAAAATCAAAGCAAAGAACAAATCGATGCTGTTAAAAAGAAGTATGGTCTTGATCAACCTATTTTTACGCAGTATTTGTTATATATAAATGATCTTTCTCCGATTTCATATCATAGTACTAATCCCAAAGATTACACTTATTTGGCCCCAAGAAAATACACTGTAGCAACAAGCCTTCCAATAGCCGGAGGCAGACTAGCGCTAAAACTTCCCTATTTACGAGAATCTTTTCAAAAAAGCGGGAAAAAGGTGAGCACCGTTATTAGTCAAACCCTTCCAAACACTTTTGTATTGGCCATAAGTTCTATAGTTATTGCGATGCTTTTGGGTGTTTTTCTTGGTATTGTATCTGTACTGTACAAAGACCGTTGGTTAGACAAAACCATACAGCTGGTTAGCACTCTTGGGATGAGTGTTCCTTCTTTTTTTAGCGCCATTTTATTTGCTTGGATCTTTGGTTTTGTATTACATAGATACACAGGGCTTCAAATGACAGGTAGTTTGTATGAGGTCGATGATTTTGGTAATGGCAGCTACATACAGTGGAAAAACCTAGTATTGCCCGCCATTGTTCTTGGAATAAGACCCCTTGCGGTGGTGAGTCAATTAATGCGAAATTCTTTATTGGAAGTTTTAAACCAAGATTACATCATAACCGCAAAAGCAAAAGGGCTCTCCAGGGTTGCTATAATTGGCAGACATGCTTTAAAAAACTCCTTGAATCCTGTTGTCACGGCAATCTCTGGCTGGTTTGCATCAATGCTCGCTGGCGCTGTTTTTGTTGAGTTTATCTTTGGCTGGAATGGCATAGGAAAAGAAATTGTAGACGCATTAAATAAAAGTGATCTTCCTGTTATCATGGGTACGGTAATTGTGATAGCTAGTTTGTTTATAGTAATCAATATCTTTGTAGATATTGTGTACGGATGGCTGGATCCTAAAATTAGAACTTAGCAAATATCCTTATGCACTCAATTGGCGTGAAAAAGAGCTGCCTCTTTATTTTGCACAGAAATAGGAAATGTTACTTTGAAAAGTATCTTAAAATTAATTAAAATAAACATCAAAAAATGAGAAGAAATATAGTAGCAGGTAACTGGAAAATGAATTGCGATATACCGCAAACCTACCAACTGTTGGACGCATTGAAAGAACATGATATTACA
>CATEMS010000131.1 GCA_949507465.1 Flavobacteriaceae bacterium | reverse complement strand
TTGAAAGTGGATGCGACCAAACTGAAGGGTATTCCTGCAGCGGCTTTAGAACCAGCAGGAACTGCCAATTATGTTTTAACTACTGATGCAAGTGGAAATGCTGTTTGGGCTCCTTCAGGTACTGGTCCAGCAGGTCCAAAAGGCGATAAAGGGGCAGATGGTTCTTCAGCTTATCAGATGTGGATTGCTGCTGGAAACACAGGTACAGAAGCAGAATTTTTAGCCTCATTGGTAGGTGCGACAGGTCCAGCAGGTGCAGATGGAAAAGATGGAAAAGATGGTACAGTGCCAACAGCAGCCGATGTAAAATCTACAGATGGCAGTATTAAAGGTGTTAAGGCTAAATCTGCTTTAGTAGAGATGGATTTAGAAGTAGATGCGACCAAACTCAAAGATATTCCAGCAGCGGCAATTAAGCAAGGAACCAACGGACAGGTGCTTACAACGGACAACACAGGAACAACCGTTTGGGCAACACCAGCAGCTGGAGCAGACGACCAAAAACTAAGCGTAACCGCTGGAGCAGCTGACACCTCTGTGATTACCCTTGAAGATGGAAGCAACATCACAATAAAATTAGAGCATCCAGATTTAGTTATAACTGAAGACCCTGCAACACGTACCATTACCATTGGAATGAGGCCTTTGAAGATTACAGAACTTAAAATCACGGAAGGTGAATATACACTTTCGGCAGACGATGACATCCTTTTGCTTAATTCTGATATAATAAACCCAATACTTAAACTACCAACCGAAATAGATGTTCCTGTTGGGAAAAGGATTTATATAGCTAATCGTAATCCTTTAAATGCTGCTTATGACATGGTTTTTGAAGAACAACCAAAATTCCTTTCATTAACCACTTCAACATTACATCAAGGAGCAACTACAATGTTAGTGCATGTAGGGGAGGGTAGATACATGACAGTGGGTCATAGCTACTAGTCTTAATCAAAAAAAATATTCAATCAAAAAAATAAATAAATATGAAAACTAATTATATATACCTCGTTTTTTTAATGGCCACCATGCTTGGCTTTGGACAGGTACGCATTGTAAATAGCGTTAATAATACGGTAGCACAAAAAAGCTCGGCCTTTATAGACGCCTCATCCATAGATTATCTAAATGCTACAGCTAATGTGGGAAAAGGGCTGTTATATCCACGGACAGACTTGACGACGTTCACCTTTTCTGGGGGGGCTTTTGGGACTTCTTCTAATTACCCAACCTACTATGATGGGTTTGTGGTGTATAACACCGCTTCTGGTGGTAAAGCCAATCAAGGCACTACAGAGGGCACTTTGTCTGAGGGTTTTTGGTATTATAAAAACAAATCAAATACGATTGATGGCGGTACATGGATTGCAGTAGGATCAAGCGGAGGGCCTAGCGTTTCAAAGGGGCCAAACGTACCGGATTCAAATCATCCAGCACACCCAGAAAAGGGCGATGTCTATGTGGATGAAAGCACAGGCGATATTTATACCTATGCCGATGGAAAGTGGACGAATAAAACCATGAATAGAGGAGCATGGTTTAATCGAGGCGGGGCTGTTGCGACTTCAAACACCGACGATATGTATGTCATGAGCAGCTGGGTAGGTATTGGAACACGATCCAAGCTCACACCGTCCTATAGTAGTCAACACGCCTCAGAACGGTTGTCTGTAAATGGAACTATTGGAACAACAAATAGTGTTTATGCAGATTATGTATTTGAAGAGTATTTGGATGGTGCTTCTAAAATTAAAGCAGACTATAAGTTTAAATCGCTTGAAGCAGTGGAGCGTTTTATCAAAATAAATAAGCATTTGCCCGGCGTAACAGGCATCAAAGCACTTGCTAAAACAGAGGATGGGAGATATGTGTTTAATCTTACTGAACTCTCGGTGCAGAGTTTAGAGAAAATAGAGGAACTGTACTTGCATACCATTGCGCAAAACAAGCAACTTAAAGCCAAAGACAAAAAAATTAAAGCACTAGAAGATCGTCTTGCAAAAATTGAACATGAATTAGGGTTGTAAAAAACAAAAAACTAAAACATAATAAATAGAGAGTAGCAAATGAACTATAATTATTTACACCTCATTTTTTTAATGGCCACCATGCTTGGCTTTGGACAGGTACGCGTTGTAAATACCACTACTAATGTGCGAGCACTAGGAAGCTCGGCCTTTATAGACGCCTCATCCACTGAGTATCTAAATGCTACAGCTAATGAGGGAAAAGGGCTGTTATATCCACGGACAGACTTGACGACGTTCACCTTTTCTGGGGCGCCTTTTGGGCTTCCTTCTAATTACCCAACCTACTATGATGGGTTTGTGGTGTATAACACCGCCTCTAGTGGTGTTGCCTTGGCTGGAGGCACACAGGGGGGCGCTTTGTTTGAGGGTTTTTGGTATTATAAAAATACATCAAATACGATCGGCGGCGGCACATGGATACCTATAGGAGCAAGCGGAGGGCCAACCACTGAAGGCGGTCCAGGTGATCCAGATGATCCCAACAATCCAAACCGACCAAAAGACCCTAAAAATGGTGATATCTATGTAGATGAAAGTACAGGGGATCTTTATACTTACATAAATAACCAATGGACGAATAAAACCACAACAGGAAATATAACAGCCGATACAGATGCAACAATTATTGTAACCGATGGAACAGCTGCGGCTTTAAAAAATGTTAAATTGAAAGTAGATGCGAGCAAACTGAAAGATATTCCAGCAGCGTCTATTAAGCATGGAGCCAACGGTCAGGTGCTCACAACGGACAGCACAGGAAAAACTGTTTGGGCTGCAGCAGATGAAGCAGATATCCGAAAAGTAGGTGCCAACAACCATATAAGCTCGGATGCTGGTGTGGGTGGCAAAGGCACCTCTGTAGGAACAGGGGCGAATAACTTTGCGGTAGGATCAAGTACTTTAGCCTCTAACACAGGGGGTGGCAATAACATTGCCTTAGGGACTTCCGCTTTGGCCTCTAACACAGAGGGAGGCAATAACATTGCCTTAGGATTTCAAGCTTTACCAGCGAACAAGACGGGTAACGCCAACATTGCTCTAGGAGCTAATGCTTTAGTCTTAAACAACGAAGGTAGCGGTAACATTGCTATAGGAATACTAGCTGGAAGGAATAATACAACAGGCTCATCTAACATTATCTTAGGGCAGCAATCGGAAGTAGAAGATCCAGCCGGAGACAACCAATTGAGTATCGGGAACCTTATTTTTGGAACAGGGTTGGATGGTCATAAATTCCCTAGCAGACTTTCCACAGGAGACATTGGTATTGGCATCAAAGTGCCTACTCAAAAATTAGATGTAGATGGTGGTGTACGGATTAGAACTCTAAATCCCGGTGTTGCAACAGACAAAATTGTAGTTGCAGATGCAACAGGAGTACTTAAAAAGTTATCAGACCTTCCTCCAGCATCCATTGGGTCTGGAACAGAGGGGCAAGTGCTCACAACGGACAGCACAGGAAAAACCGTTTGGAAAGATGGAGCCGAGGCCATAATACCAAAAGGAAAAAATATAACAGCAGATGCAGATGCTACAATTACTGTAACCAATGGAACAGCTGCTGTTTTAAAAGATGTTACACTAAAAGTGAACACTGCGAACCTCAAAGATATTCCAGCAGCGTCTATTAAGAATGGAGCCAGCGGTCAGGTGCTCACAACGGACAGCACAGGAAAAACCGTTTGGAAAGATGGAGCCGACCTCCGAAAACTAGGCACCAACAACCATATAAGCTCTGATGCTGGTGTAGGTGGCAATGGCACTTCTGTAGGAACAGGGACAAATAACTTTGCGGTAGGAAATACTGCTTCAGGGAGTAACATAACAGGTTCGAATAATATTGCCTTTGGCTTTGCTGCTTTACTATATAACCAGATTGGTAACGACAACTTTGCCTCAGGTTATCTTTCTTTGTACAATGCTAAAGGTAGCGGTAATATTGCTATTGGGAGACAATCTGGATTTAATATTACATCAGGATCAACTAACATTGCCATAGGACGTGGATCGTATGTGGCTAATCCAACAGCAGACGACCAATTGAGTATCGGAAACCTAATTTTTGGAACAGGTTTAGATGGCTATAAGGATGTTACCAATAAACTTTCTACAGGAAACATTGGTATTGGTATCAAAGTGCCTACTCAAAAATTAGATGTAGATGGCAATATAAAAGCTGATAGTTTTATAGCGCCATCAAAAACCTATGCCGATTATGTGTTTGAGAAATATTTGGACGGTGTTTCTACTATAAATACAGATTACAAGTTTAAGTCTTTGGCAGAAGTAGAACGCTTTATAAAAACGAACAAGCACTTACCAGGTGTAACAGGGATCAATGAGCTTCAAAAGGATAAAGATGGAAAGCTATTGGTAGATATACCAGCACTAGCCAAGCAGTCTTTAGAAAAAATAGAAGAGTTGTTTTTACACACCATAGAACAGCAAAAAATAATTGAAGATTTAGAAGAAGAAAACGAGGGATTAAAAGGGCGATTAGAAAAGATAGAACAAGCCTTGGGCTTATAGAAATAAAAAAAATAAAGCGAAATAAAAAGAACTCAAAAAAATGGTTTTACAACCCCACTTCATACCAAGACACACAAACAACATATTGCAAAAAAGCACTTTAAAATATGTTGGAGGTTGTATGAATTTTTTGAGGGAATTCAACTCCAGTCTAGGCGTAAAAAGGGTTCTGCGCCTAGCTCGCTGGGGTATAGAAAAATGCATAGCATGACTAATTAAGACAATGACAATTTTAACGAAACACTAAATATGAAAAAATATACACACACAATACAGCTTTTGGGGGTCTTCTTTTTGGGAAGCACTTTTGGTTTTTCTCAAACCACCAACGAGGGCATCTTGCATGTCAGTTCGAATACACTTTTTTCGTCCGTAGATGCTTTTGATAATAAAGCGAATGGCGACTTTACCAACAATGGCGAATCCTACTTTTATTCGCATTTTAATAATGATGGCGAAGTGGATTTTGATGCTGCAGGTACAGGCGAGCGTGTTACACGTTTTGATCGTTATGCCACCAATCCCTCAGAGGTTCAAAAAATAACAGGATCGAAAACCAGTAAGTTTTTTGAAGTGATTTATGATAATGATTCCGGTTTAGTACCAACATATGAGCTACATAACAAAATGTCTATTACCAAAGTTGCAGACTTTAACAATGGAATTGTCGATAATGACAATTTTGGAGGATTATTAATATTTGAAAACGATGCTGAAGCTGTAAGAATGAATGACGATAGCCATGTCGATGGAAAAGTGCAAAAGAAAGGCGATGACGCTTTTGTAAATCCTGTTGGAGATGTCAAAAAAGGAGAAGGCTATTATCGAATGGCAGCCATAAGTGCTCCTAGTAGTGTTGACCACGACTTTACAACCAAATATTTTTATGATAACCCATTATCTACAACTGCCGAGGGGCAATCGCCTACAGCCAATATGGGTGGTAATATAGAATTGATAGATCAGGCGGAATTTTGGACTGTTACAAAAGATAAAGGAACGGCAGACGTTATTCTAACACTGTCCTATAATTCAAGCACTACACCATCATCTCTAACGAGTTCAACAGAAAAATTGAGCATTGCACGTTGGAACAACACTGCAAAAATATGGGAAGATCTTGGAGGTATTGTCAATACGGCAAATCAAACCGTAACTACTCCAGTAACTTTGGATGCCTACGGCATATTTACGCTTGCAAATACGGGCGCCGACGAATTGGTAGTTTACAATGGTGTCTCGAACAATGGCGATGGTGTTAATGACTATTTTGAAATCAAAAACATTAATGCATTAAAAAATAATAATGTCAAAATATTTAACCGCTGGGGAATCAAAGTGTATGAAACGAATAACTATGATTCCAACGGTAATGTTTTTAGAGGAAATTCCAATGGCCGCGCTACTGTAAGTAGTAATGAACATCTTCCAACGGGGACGTATTATTATGTAGTAAGTTATGATAATGACAGTAATGAAAGGGTCACCAAAAGTGGCTATCTATACATCACAACAGAATAATTTAAATGACGGTCTTGTTGCCGCCCCATCATAGCAAGAATTAAAAAACAATAACCCCAAAAAATAAAATTCATGAAAAACATTCCGTACAAAAATCTCAATAGTTCATATTTCACGTTTCTGATAGCGCTTATTGTTTGGGCATCCTTTGCCAGCAACACTATGGTGTATGCGCAACAAGACAGCCAGTATACCAATTATATGTACAATCCTCAGGTCATCAACCCAGCTTATGCAGGTTCTCGAGAGCAACTTACAGCCCTCATGTTGTATCGCAATCAGTGGGTGGGACTCGATGGAGCGCCAGAAACACTCAACTTTGGAGCACACACCCCTGTAGGTCAAAACGCTCGTTTTGGTTTAGGGCTCAATTTTTTTAAAGATAAGATTGGCCCAGCGGACGAAAGCAATATTACCGCCGATGTCTCTTATACCATTCCCGTGAGCGGCAATGGGACACTACTAGCTTTTGGAGTTAAGGGAGGTATAAATTTACTGAATATCGATTACAATAAATTGAACCTTAAGAATAGAAGCGATAATTCTTTTGCCAACAATATCGACAATCGTCTGAAGCCAACGATTGGATTTGGATTTTTTCTTTATAACCCCGAGCGTTGGTATATGGGAGTTTCGACCCCCAATCTTTTAGAAACAACACACTATGACGATGTGAAAGTTTCTAATGTAACCGAAAAAATGCACCTATTTGCCACTGCAGGATACGTGTTTGACCTCTCGTCAAATACAAAATTTAAGCCTGCGGTAATGGCCAAAATGGCTGCAGGCTCGCCATTGGCGTTAGACCTTTCGGCCAACTTTATGTTCAACGAAAAATTTACACTAGGAGCAGCCTACCGTTGGGATGCCGCAGTGAGTGCTCTCGCAGCGTTTCAAGTGTCTGAAGGTATCCTTGTAGGATATTCCTACGATTACTCATTGCAAGAACTGATGAATTACAATTCAGGTTCACATGAATTGTTTTTGCGTTTCGAGCTGGGTAGCGGAGGAAGATCTTCTCGACTCATCACCCCTAGATTCTTTTAATTTAAAACCAACAAATACATGAAAAATAAACTACAACTATTAATATGGTGTTTTACACTTGTTGGTGGAGTCCTCTTTGCGCAAGATAAACAACTCAAAAAGGCCAACAAGAAGTACAACAATATGGAGTATATCGATGCCTTGGATATGTACACTGATTTGGCAAAAAGTGATAACGCCACTACCGAAGTGTTTCAAAAACTAGGAGATATTAATTATTTTAATGCCAAATATAAAGATGCAGCAGATTGGTATGCCAAAGCGTTTGCTTTGGATAAAAACCAACCAGCAGACTACAGTTTTCGATATGGACAAGCGCTCAAATCTATTGGGCAAATAGAAAAAGCAGATACCTATTTGAATAATTATTACCGCAGAAATGCAGCCAAATACATCCCAAGCACGTCGTATATGAGTGCGATAGAAAAGGCAAGTGGTCGCCATGCGGTGGAAAAAGTAAATTTTAATTCAAAATATTCAGATTATCCCGCATTTTTTAATCAAAAGCAGTTGTATGTAATTACTGCCGATCAGTCTAACAAAACAAATTTATGGAACGGAGAGCCAGCTTCTGACATCTATTTAGGGAGCGGATTGGATCCCATAGGAAAAAACATTAACACCAAATATAATGAAGGTTCATTAGTAATTACTAAAGATGGTCAGACCATGTATTTTACGCGTAATGATTATATAGAGAAAAAATTGGGAACCGACAGTCAAAAAATCACCCGACTCAAGCTTTTGCGCAGCGACAAAGTAGATGGGCAATGGTCCAAACCAAGAGATCTACCTTTCAACAGTAGTGAGTATTCAGTAGGGCATCCCGCCCTAAGTGGCGATGAAACAAAGCTATATTTTGTATCTGATATGCCTGGAAGTAAAGGAGGAACAGATCTCTATGAGTCCGAAATTTTTAGTGATAACTCCTATGGTGCACCTATAAATATGACAGCTTTCAATACTGTTGGTAACGAAATGTTTCCCTTTGTAGATGAAGAGGACACCTTTTACTTTTCGTCTAATGGTCACCCAAACCTAGGTGGATTGGATGTATTTTATGCTAAAACCAACGACGATGGGGCCTTCCAAAACATAAAAAATATTGGTCGCCCTGTAAATAGCGCGTTTGATGATTTTGCCTTTGTAACTAGTGGAGGCACAGGCTATTTTGCCTCTAACCGCGATAATCAGAACGATGATATTTACAGCTTTAATCAGTTGCAGCCTTTGGAAGATCCGTGTAAAGTACGCTTTGAAGGGGTAGTATCAGATAAAAAAACAGGAGAGCCCATTCCAAATGCAGATGTACTATTTATAAATGGTTTGCTTAATGAAGTGGGGCGTGTAAAAACGGATGCGCAAGGCCGCTATGGTTTTGATGATGAAAAATGTGGAAATGTGAGTATCATTCGTGCCAATGAAAAAGATTATTTCGCCAACGAGGTTTTAGTGTCTGGTGAAGAAGGTGGTGTGGTGTCCACTAATATTCCATTGAACGTACAACGCGTAGAGGTCGTTCAAGAAAAAACCGACCTGGCCATTTTCTTAAACCCGATTTATTTTGATTTGAACAAATCATTTATACGATCAGACGCCAAAATAGAACTCGAAAAAGTTGTAAGCATCATGAATCAAAATCCAAACTTGGAAGTTGATGTCCGCTCACATACAGATAGTCGAGCCTCAGATGCGTATAATATGGCCTTGTCAGAAAAACGAAATAGAGCAACAATTCAGTATTTAGTTGATCGTGGTATCAGTCGTTCTCGACTTACAGGGAAAGGGTATGGAGAAACACAATTGGTAAATCATTGTAGTAATGGCGTGAAATGTTCCGATTGGGTACATGAACAAAATAGACGTAGTGAGTTTATCATTACGAGAAGATAAAATAACACTTAAGTTTTCATAATTATTAAATTAGTCACCGTACAGTTTTTTATAAGTGTTGAACTGTACACAAAGCCTGTCCATTTGGACAGGTTTTTTTTTACTGAAATATCCGTCCGGAACTTGCTTCAAGACCTATTCTTAGGGTCTACAAAGCGTCTAAAAAGAGCAACCCATTGCCCTAATAAGCATCTAATTTATATTATTTGTTTTATTTGGTTCATTTAAAACCGCATTTTCAATCTGTTTTGTTTGTTTGAATAAAAAAGCTTTAGAGTTTTCTAAGGTTTTTTTATTTTATTACTATTTTTTTATTTATCCCTATAAAAAATAGGGTATAAAATGATTATTTAATAAATTTTTATATTTAAAGGCCTTTTTTTATAGGGGTTAATTAATTTTTAGATATTTTTGAGCTTTAAAATAAAAACTAATTAATTATGAAAAAAGTAGAAGCCATCATTAGAAAATCAAAATTTTCTGAGGTCAAAAAAGCCTTACATGAAGTGGGTGTAAATTTCTTTTCTTACTGGGACGTCACTGGATTAGGTAATGAAAAAGAAGGTCATGTGTATCGAGGTGTAGCTTACAGCACAAGCGATATCCAACGCCGTTTTTTATCAATAGTCGTCAATGATGATTTTTTGGATGTAACCATTAAAGCCATTCTTGAAGCTGGTGCAACTGGCGAAGTGGGCGATGGAAAAATATTTGTAAGCGATATCGCTGAAGCCTACCGCATCCGTACCGGAGAAAAAGGTGGAGAAACTTTAAATTAAATCAAACCAGAATAACTTTTAAGACAATAAATTATGGAATTAATAGCCAATAATGTATGGATGATGATCTGTACAGCTCTCGTATTTTTTATGCACACAGGTTTTGCCTTTTTAGAAATTGGCCTCACTCGCAAAAAAAATGCCATCAACATATTATTTAAAAATATTTTTATAATAACAACAGGCCTTTTGCTTTATGGAATTGTTGGATTCAACTTAATGTACCCTGGATTTGCTGAAGGTGCTTTAGGAATTTTTGGATTTGCAGGATTTGGATTAGAAGCACCACTAGTCAATGGGGCTTTGGACTTGGCCTACAATGAGGGGTATACCTACTGGACTGACTTTTTGTTTCAAGGCATGTTTGCTGCAACTGCGGCTACCATTGTTTCTGGAGCTGTTGCTGAACGTATGAAAATTGGACCCTTTATGATCTTTACAGTTCTTTATGTAGGGTTTATATACCCAATTTTAGGATCTTGGAAATGGGGTGGAGGATTTTTACAACAGCTAGAAACGCCATTTTATGATTTTGCAGGATCTACCCTTGTACACTCAGTTGGGGGTTGGGCTGCGCTTGTTGCAGTCATCCTTTTGGGTGCACGTATCGGAAAAATTAAAGACGGAAAAGTACAAGCAATCCCTGGGCATAATATTCCACTGGCCACTGCTGGGGTACTTATACTATGGTTGGGGTGGTTTGGTTTTAATGGTGGCTCGGTGCTTTCTGCCGATCCTGAATTGACATCTCTAACGCTGGTAACTACCTGTATAGCCGCTGCTGCTGGAGGTGTTTTTGCGGCCATCGCTTCAACTGTTGTATTTAAAAATTTAGACCTAACGATGTTCCTTAATGGTATTTTGGGTGGTCTTGTAGGAATCACTGCCGGTGCCGATCAAATGAGCCCTGCAGATGCTGTTTGGATTGGTGCGATTGCTGGAATCCTTATTGTTAGTGCAGTATCGCTTATCGATCGCTTGAAACTTGATGATCCTGTAGGTGCTATTGCTGTACATTTGGTATGTGGTATCTGGGGAACCCTCGCTGTGGGAATTTTTGGCGCACTTGCCTCTACAGATCAATTTGTAAGTCAATTAGTAGGCGTTGGAGCATATGCAGTTGCATGTATAGTATCTTCCATCATCATAATTGGTGGCTTGAAAATTACTCTTGGTATCCGCGTCAGTGAAAAAGAAGAAGTACAAGGACTAGATATTCATGAACACGGTATGAGTGCCTATTCTGAGTAGTGCTATTAATTAATTAATTTGTATTTTTGGTCCTCATCTTTATTACTAAGGTGAGGACCTTTTTTAATCAAATAAACCATGGCACGCAGCAAAATAAACCTTAAAGAATTAGCTTCAATTTTAGGGGTATCGATTTCAACAATTTCAAAAGCGTTGAATGATAGTCATGAAATAAGTGACGCTACAAAAAAACGCATTGTTGAATTAGCAAAATTGCACAATTATCGCCCAAATAAAATAGCTTTGGGGCTAAAATCGGGGCGTACCAACACCATAGCTGTAGTGATTCCATCGGTTCAAAATAGCTTTTTTGCACGTGCTTTGTATGGAATAGAGAGTGTTATTTCTCAAACAAAATACAGCACCATTGTGTGTTTGACCAAAGAGTCTTATGACAAAGAAGTGGATAATTTTGATATGCTAAGCAATGGCGTCGTCGATGGTTTTATTGTTGCAGTTTCCGAGGAAACTCAAATGCTAAAAGATTTTAGTCACTTTGAAAATGCAATCAGTGACGAAAAATCTTTGGTGATGTTCGATAGAGTTATTGATTCTATTCCTTGTACCAAAGTGACTACCAACGATTATACAGCAATTTCTGAAGCCACTCAAAATTTGATTAAATCTAACAGGAAAAATATTATTTTGTTGTCTGCGATAAACAATCTAAACGTTGGCAAACAACGGACAAAAGGGTATAGAAAAGCCATTCAAGAAGCAGGGTTAGAACCTGTTGTTTTAGAATCAGATCGTAATGGGATTGTTGAAGTATTAAAGAGCCACATTGAAAACAACCCTGTTGATGCAGTGATTGCACTTGATACAGATGCATCATTTGCGTCCTATAAAGTTGCCCGTCAATTTGGAAAAAAAATACCTGAAGACATGGCAGTAATTGGATACGTTAGTGAACGCATGGCGCCCTATTTAGCACCCGAGCTCACAACGATCAATCAGCATAGCTATACGATGGGAAAAACAGCTGCAACATTACTATTGGAGCAGCTCGAAAACAAGTCCAATAAAAATCAAAGTGTTGTGATTGATTCTACGCTTTCT
>CATEMS010000130.1 GCA_949507465.1 Flavobacteriaceae bacterium | reverse complement strand
TGCAAGGTAACTTTGATCCAACAAGGCTTTTTAGCCCGCCTAAGGAGATAAAAAAACAGGTAAAACAAATGATTGACGCTTTTGGAAAGGACAAATACATAGTAAATCTGGGGCATGGTATTTTACCCAATATCCCTACAGAAAATGCCGCAGCATTTATCCAGGCGGTAAAAGAATATAAAAAAGAGTAATGAATATATGGAGGCGCATCACAAAATTAAACATTGCTCAGATGTGGGAGTTGTCGTTGCTATTTGTATCGCGCCCACTGTATATCATACCCACCATAAGAGCAACCAGAAAAACACTCACTATTTGTGATAGGTTGTATAATAACACCCATCATAAAAGCAATAAAGCAAATGCATTTAGGCACGCGCTTTGGAATGTATTGATTTGTAGAAAAGTGATGAAATATGCCAAAAACAAGCAAAAAAGTGTGTTTTGGGCCCAAAAAGTGGGTGATTTGTATGAAAAAGTGACTCAAAATGAAATTTTAGACCAAGAAATGGATTTACACAATAATACTGTTGGGAGAATCTTTTTTTTGAATCATTTTGATCAAAAAGAGACAAAAATCATTGATTTATTGCAAAAAATGAGTCAAAAAGCACAAAAAACAGATAAAATTGAGCAAATGCACCAACATAAAAATGACTTGGTATATTTGACAGAGTAAAAGAATAATGTATGTTAAAAAACATCTTTAAGGGCATCAAAGCATACGCAAGCGCATTAGGGCTTATTGGCAACTTGGGTTTGTGGAAGTATTTTGCTGTTCCTGTTCTAATTAGCCTCTTTACAGCAATCCTTATAGGGCTATCTGCCTGGGGTTGGAGTGATGATATTGCCAACGCCATAGACCTGCTATGGGTTTGGGAGTGGGGGGCAAGTTGGTTTCACAGCTTTGCAGAACTGCTTGGCTGGGTATTAATTATTGCATTTGGCTTGATTGTGTACAAACATATTGTAATGGCTCTTAGCGCCCCATTTATGAGCCCTGTCTCTGCTGCTATAGAACACCACTTTTTAGGAACACTTCACAGCCACAGGGACACTAGCAACACCACTCAGTTGTGGCGTGGTATAAGAGTTAATGTGAGAAATTTGATTCTAGAGGTGTGCATTACCATTCCTTTGCTTGTATTGAGCCTGGTTCCTGTTTTAAATTTTATTACCGCGATACTACTGCTTTTGGTGCAAGCCTACTTTGCCGGCTTTGGTAATATGGATTATACCCTAGAGCGCCATTATGGATATAAAGAAAGTGTACAATTTGTAAAAGAGCACAAAGGTGTTGCTATAGGTAATGGAATAATATTTACATTGATGCTGTTTATTCCTTTTATAGGAATACTTGTGGTATTGCCCCTATCGGTAACGGCAGCTACCTCTCAAACCATACGATTTATTGGAAATAAAAAATGAAAGAACAATTTGTAGCTTATATAAAAGACCTTCAAAACACCATTACCTCTGAAATAGAGGCTATTGATGGAGGGGCTATGTTTAAACAAGATCTTTGGGAGCGACCCCAAGGTGGTGGAGGGCGCACAAGAATCATTGAAAACGGAACCGTATTTGAAAAAGGAGGGGTAAACACCAGTGAGGTGTTTGGTGAATTGCCAAAAAGCATGCAAACATATTTTGGTGTAAAAGAAGCTGATTTTTTTGCCTGTGGGCTTAGTTTAGTATTGCACCCTTTAAGCCCAATGGTGCCAACAGTGCACGCCAATTGGCGGTATTTTGAACTCTATGACAAATCAGGAGCTATAGTAGATAGCTTGTTT
>CATEMS010000129.1 GCA_949507465.1 Flavobacteriaceae bacterium | reverse complement strand
TTTGTATGTCACTCACATATTTAGCAAGTGCAAGGGCAGTAGCGGCCTTGGCAAACTCACTGGGTTGGATACTGGCTGGGCCAATTAAATACCACGATGTAGCACCATTTATAGTGTTTCCAAAGCCATATAGTCCTAGAAGTGTGAGTAATGAAACAAGGTAAATGATACTTGAAAACCGCTCATAGAACTTCGCCTCAAGTGCTAAAATAAATACGATGAGTATCAAACTAAGGCAAATCCAAAGCAGCTGCTTGGTATAAATATTGCTAAAGTCAAAAAAGCTCCCAGCAGATTCAGTGTATGACGCAGAATAGATGTTTATCCAACCAATGCTTACCAGAGACAAAAACAACAGGATGATAATCCAGTCAAATTTTAATGTGTTTTTTATACCCGCCATTATTGATTGATTTTAAAGGGCTTTCCAGTGTAAGGTTTTTGGTACTCCTTCTCCAAAGATCCATTTAAAACAAAGCTCTCCATGTCTGTTCTTGTAATTTCACCTTTAATGTGCTTTTCTATCATCAGACTTGCAATTCTTCCCGCCCAACGCGCTCCCCAATATCCATTTTCAACAAAAACAGCAATCGCAATTTTTGGATTTTCTTTGGGAGCAAAGGCAACAAAAACGGAGTGATCTGTAAGTTGTTTTACACGGCCATCAATTTTTTTAAAGTTCTCTGCCGTTCCTGTTTTACCACAAATTTCTATGTCTGGTATTTGTAGAAATGAAGCTGTACCGTCTCTATATACATCATGCATACCCTCTATAACAGGGTCAAAATGTTTGGGATCAATACTGGTTTTGTTTCTGCGGACAAATTTTTTATCTATGGTATCTGAATCTTGTATTTTTTTTATCATGTGAGGGCGTATCCACCAACCTCTATTTGCAATAGCTGCTGTGAAATTTGCCATCTGTATTGGAGTTAATAGCACCTCTCCTTGGCCTATTGCGTTTGAGATGGTAGCTGTTGCATACCAGTTGTTGTTTGGATATTTAGCATCATAGGTTTTTGAATTAGGTATTTTACCTTTACTGCCAACGGGCAAATCATATCCAAGATAATTTCCAAGACCAAAACTTGTTAAATGATTTTTCCAATTATCAATTCCATTTTGTGGGGTGTTGTATTTTTCTATCACACGTTTGTAAACGTTACAGAAATAGGTATTACAAGATTGGGCAATACCTCCCTGTAAATTAATAGGGCTTTTATGTTCATGACATCCTAATTTACGGCCTCTTTTCCCGTAATAATATCCTCCCCTACATTCAATTTTTTCATTAAGTTGTACTACGTTTTCTTGCATGGCAATAAGAGCCGTTAAGGTTTTAAAGGGAGAACCTGGAGGATATTCTGCTTTAAGACCTCTATCAAATAGTGGGATGGCTATGGTGTCGTAATAAAGTTTGGTGAAGTTCTCAGAACGTTCTCTACCCACCAACAATCCTGGGTCATAATAAGGCGCGGTTACCAGCGATAGAATCTCTCCTGAAGAAGGCTCTATGGCAACAATGCCACCTCTTTTATTAGCAAATAGTTTTTCTCCATAGGCCTGAAGTGCAGCATCAATAGTTAAAGTGATATCTTTCCCACGTTTTGGGAGTGTGTCAAAAACCCCATCTTTGTAGCCGCCTATATCTCTATTGAATCTGTCCTTTTGAATAAATTTTACCCCTTTTGTGCCTCGTAATATTTGTTCATACTGTTTTTCAATACCAGTCATCCCAATTATCTCTCCTAATTCATAGGCAGGATTTCTGTCAATAATAGTTTGATCTACCTCTCTAATATATCCAAGGACATTTGCTGAATGAGAAACTTCATAATCTCTTAATGATCTTTTTTGAATAAAAAACCCACGATATTTATGAATTTTCTCTGACAATGAGGCATATTCCTCTTTGGTGAGTTGAGGTATAATAGGTGAGGCCAAGCGAGGGGAGTACCGTTTTGCCTTTGCCAGTTTTTTCAGTAAATTTTCTTTAGAAATATGAAGTAGTTCACAAAAGGCCAACGTATCTAGATCTTTTATTTCTCTTGGAATAACCATTACATCATAAGATGGTTGATTTTGAACCAATAAAGACCCGTTTCTATCAAAGATATACCCTCTTTGCGGAAAATCATACACTGTTTTTACGGCGTTATTCTCAGAAAGCTTTGCAAAAGAAGTATCATAAATTTGCAAATAAAACAGTCTCCCTGTAAAGACAAGGGCAGTAACAAGTACAATAAAAAGCAACAAAAACTTTCTCATTCTATAGACCAAAGGCACTGTTAAATTAAATCTTCCTAGTTTTCTTCTCTTTTAAACAAAAGTAGTATGCATACAATTAGCAGCACACTAAATATTCCTGAAAATAAGGTTGATTTAAGTATTAAAGCAATATGATGAAGACTAAAAATCTCAAGGCTAAACAACATAAAGTGATGTATAAACACCATAGAGGTGATGTATAATAATCGTTCTTTAAAAGTAACTTTATTTATTTTAGCCACATTGTATTGGTAACTTACCCCAAAAGAAAATTTCAGCAAAATGGGGCGCAAAAATCCAACAAGAACACAGGCAGCTGCATGAACACCTCCAGAATCTGAAAATAAATCGATACTCAAACCCAACAAGAAACTTAAGAATATCAGTAGTGTTTTATTTCCATCAAAGGGGAACAGTAGTATGAAAATGATGTACGCATATGGATTTACATACCCAAAAAAATTAATGTGGTTTAATACAATGACTTGCAATAATAGGAAGGTACAAAAACGAATTATATTTAAAACAATCTGATTATTCTGCATCGCCACTAGATTGAAGTTCAATGATCTCTTTTTTGTTTTTGTTTTTTATCACATACACATGGCTTAGGTTAGTCATGTCATTGAATAATGTTACATCTACTGTATAACTATCGTTATTCTCTAGGGTGTAGTTTGCGATACTACCTACTAAAATACCTTTAGGGAATATAGAAGAATTTCCTCCAGTTATAATAGTGTCTCCAATTGCAATAGGAGCGAGCTTAGGAATCTCTGTGAGTTGAACAACATGTGGGTTTTGTGTGTTCCAGGTTAAAAATCCAAAATGTTTTGATTTTTTAAGCTGAGCATTTATTTGACTTTTTGTGTTTAATACAGATTGAATTCTTGCGTATTTGCTACTGGTTTTGTTTATAATACCTACCAATCCTTTGGAGGAAATTACGCCCATGTCTACCTCTAAGGAGTCATTGTGACCTTTGTCTATGGTGATGTGGTTATTTGTCTTGCCATAAACATTGTTGATGACCATAGCACTTGTAAATTCAAAATTTCTTGACAGCGCATTGTTCAGTTCTTTTTGTGGTATGGACTTGTTGGTATTTGACTGGTATTTTAAAAGCATGCTATTTTGCTCCAACAGAATCCGGTTTTGCTGTTTAAGGTCAAAATATTCTGTAATACTAGATGTTATTGTGTAGATTTTTCCACTAAGAAAATTTGTGGAGCTTATAAGCTTGCTATTGTGGTAAGAATGTGACTCAAGAGTTAAAACAAAGGAGATTAAAAACAAGAGGGCAAACAACAGAAAATTTTTGTTCTTGATAAAGAAATAAATAATTTGCTGCATGAATTTACTGTGTCAAAAAATACTTTGTTTGGTACCTGTTTGTTGCATATAAGCGTTGTATAAAAAAAACAAAAAGCTCCGTTTAACTTCTTACCCTTTACCTATTAAAACACTCTTGTATTTGGGAAGGTTTTTTAGAGTAATACCCGTCCCACGAACAACAGCCCTTAAAGGGTCTTCTGCAATGTATACTGGTAAATCTGTTTTTTGGGATAAGCGTTTGTCAAGCCCTCTAAGCATAGATCCTCCACCGGCAAGATAAATACCTGTGTTGTATATATCTGCGGCTAATTCTGGAGGGGTTTGGGATAGGGTTTCCATGACAGCATCCTCAATTCGCAAAATAGATTTATCTAGCGCTTTTGCAATTTCACGATATCCGGTCATTACTTGTTTGGGTTTTCCTGTCAACAAATCACGACCCTGGACAGCCATCTCCTCTGGAGGAAGTTCTAGATCCTCTGTAGCTGCTCCGATTTGTATTTTAATTTTCTCTGCGGTTCGATCACCAACATATAAATTGTGCTGAGTTCGCATGTAATAAACGATGTCATTGGTAAATACATCTCCGGCAACCTTCACAGATTTATCACAAACAATACCACCAAGTGCTATCACTGCAATTTCTGTGGTACCACCTCCAATATCCACTACCATGTTCCCTTTTGGCTGCATGATATCTACGCCAATACCTATGGCTGCTGCCATTGGCTCATGTATGAGGTATACCTCTTTACCATTTACTCGTTCTGCACTTTCTTTTACAGCACGCATCTCTACCTCGGTAATGCCACTTGGGATACAAATTACCATTCTAAGGGAGGGAGTAACCCATTTTTTCTTTAAAGCAGGGATGTCTTTGATAAAGACATTGATCATCTGTTCACTGGCATCAAAATCTGCAATTACTCCATCTTTCAATGGCCTAGTTGTCTTGATGTTTTCATGGGTTTTCCCTTGCATTAAAGCTGCTTCTCTACCAACGGCTATTATTTTGCCAGTTTCACGATCTCGGGCAACAATAGAGGGCGCATCTACCACCACTTTATCATTGTGGATGATAAGTGTGTTTGCCGTGCCTAGGTCTATGGCAATTTCTTCAGTAAGGAAATCAAAAAATCCCATGGGTATTATTGTGGTGTTATAATTATACTTTTTTATTGAGCCTTCTACACAAATGTACTAAAATTTAATGCTTAAAATGTCGTGTTGCTGTAAATACCATTGAAAGGTTATTTCTATCACAATAATCAATGCTTAATTGATCTTTTATAGAACCTCCTGGTTGAATTACGGCAGTTATTCCTGCGGTATGGGCAATTTCTACACAATCAGGAAATGGGAAAAAGGCATCACTAGCCATTACCGCTCCTCGAAGATCGAAATTAAAGTTTTTTGCTTTTTCTATTGCTTGATTTAGGGCATCAACGCGAGAAGTCTGTCCTGTTCCGCTAGCGCATAGCTGGCCATTTTTTGCCAGTACAATTGTGTTTGATTTGGTATGCTTGCAAATTTTGGATGCAAAGAGCAAATCTTTAATCTCTTGAGGGGTTGGTTTTTTATTGGTGGGGTGAGTCAACCCTTCTTGGGAATCTGTTATGGTATTTCTGTCTTGGACTAGGATTCCATTAAGACAAGTTCTAACTGTTGTTTTTGAAAGTGTCACTTGTTTTTGTATCAACAAGATTCTATTTTTCTTTCCCTTTAAAATTTCAATGGCCTCACTAGAAAAGGAAGGAGCAATGACAACCTCACAAAACAGGGTATGAATTTCATTTGCAGTGGCTTTATCAATCTGTGAGTTGGCTATTAAAACACCACCAAAGGCAGAAACCGGATCTGCTGCCAATGCATCAACATAAGCCTTGTGCAGGGTATCTCTTTGTGCAAATCCACAAGCATTATTGTGTTTTAAGATAGCAAAAGTGGGTAGCTCACCCCTAAATTCATTCATTAAATTTACAGCAGCATCTACATCCAAAAGGTTGTTATAACTTAGCTCTTTTCCGTGGAGTTTTTCAAACATTTGTTCAAAATCTCCAAAGAAGTACCCTTTTTGGTGCGGGTTTTCTCCATAACGCAACTCATTGCCTTTGGTCTGTGAAATTTTAAGTACCGAAATTTTTTGATCTGAATTGAAATAATTAAAAATTGCAGTGTCATAGTTGGAGGATACATTAAAAGCCTTTGCCGCAAAAAGTTTTCTTGCAGCCATGGAAATAGTACCATGGTCTTGAGAAATAAGGTCTAAAAATTCAGTATAATCTTCCATGGATGAAACGCAAATGGTGTCTTTGAAATTTTTTGCAGCTGCACGAATTAGTGAGATGCCACCAATGTCAATTTTTTCTATGATGTCTTCTTGTGAAGCTCCGCTAGAGACTGTTTTTTCAAAAGGGTATAAATCAACAATAACAACATCCAACTGCGGGATGTTGTATTGCTGCATTTGCGCTTTATCTGAGGAGTTGTCTTGTCGGTTTAAAATACCCCCAAATACTTTGGGGTGTAATGTTTTGACACGTCCACCCAATATAGATGGGTAGTCTGTAACGCTCTCCACGGCAACCACGTCAATGCCTAAGTCATTTATAAATTTTTGAGTGCCTCCGGTAGAGTACAGTGTAACCCCAAGATCATTTAATTTGTGTACAATAGGCGCTAATCCGTCTTTGTGGAATACCGATATCAATGCCGAGGATATTTTTTTGAGGTCACTCATTTTGTATGTGATTTTATGTGGTGTGTTTTAACCTATTTTACAAAGGTAAAAATACATAATAAGACCTATTGTTTGTAACAAAATTAATTACTTTGCGACTTACTTTTTGTTCGTATTTAACTATTACAGATAGAAAAGAACCTCTTATGCCTTTGTTTAGTATGTTCGGGGTATTTTTGATTTGTTAATAGGCATTTCATAACTTTATAAAATTAAAAATTCAGTTTGTTTTTTAGAAAAATGTTTTCATAAAAACAGCACAAACCTACAAATCGTTTACCTGGTTTATACCCAACTCAAAAAACTACTATGTTAATTTATCTTAGGGTCTTAAAAGAAAGTTTATTTTTTGCTGTAAGTGCCCTGGTGAACAATAAACTGAGAACTTTTTTATCCTTGCTTGGGGTTACCATAGGAATCTTTTCAATTATTGCAGTGCTAGCTGCTGTTGATTCATTAAAAAGTGAGATTGAGGGGAGTATTAGTTCTTTAGACAATTCTACTATTTTCCTAGCAAGATTTTCTTTTGGACCCTCAGAGATTCCTAGATGGAAAAGAGAACAGTTTCCGGATGTGAGTTTTGAAGAATACAAATTTTTAAAGGACGCCGTTCCGAACGTAAAGGCAGCTTCATTTACCCTAAATGTAGCCCCAACAACAGTAAGGTATGAAGATAAAACCGTCAGTAATGTTGAGGTTGGAGCAGTGACAGATGGGTATTATGATATTGAATCTCTTCAATTGGCGCACGGAAGGTTTTTTAATGAGGCAGAATCCAACAGTGGTACTCCAGTAATTGTTTTAGGGGATGAAATTGCGGCATCATTATTCGATAATAGCGCCTATGCTACAGGAAAAAAAATACGTTTATACGGGATGAAATTTATCGTTATAGGTGTGTTGGAAAAGCAAGGAAGCCCTCTTTTTGGTAACTCTAAGGATACCTCCATATTCATCCCCTCCAATGTGATTAGAAGAATTTATGGTCAGAACAATAGAAGGGTACTGCCTTTTATTGTCATAAAACCAGAAAAGGGTATTGATAATGACGAGTTTATTGCACTATTAAAACAACGTCTTAGAATTAAAAGAGGCATAAAAGCCGATGAAGGAGACAATTTTTTTGTCAATCAATTACAGGGATTTGCAGATGTTATTGATGATATCATAGGTACCTTAAATTTGGTTGGGTTTTTTATTAGTTTCTTTTCATTACTAGTTGGGGGCTTTGGTATTGCCAACATTATGTTTGTGAGTGTAAAGGAGCGAACCAATCTTATTGGAATTCAAAAATCTCTGGGTGCAAAAAATAAATTTATTTTATTTCAATTTTTATTTGAGGCTGTAATTCTCGCTCTAATTGGAGGGCTTATTGGGCTTGTTTTGGTCTATTTTGTTTCCATTATTGCTACTTCAATGGCTGGAGATTTTGAGTTTATACTTTCTGTGAAAAATATGATTATTGGAACGGGAGTTTCAGCAGTTATTGGTCTAATCTCCGGAATACTACCGGCAGTTTCTGCCTCAAAATTAGACCCTGTAGAGGCCATCAGGACAGGGATGTGATGTTACAAAATAGTGGCTACCTTTTCATTGAGCCAGGTAAGGAAATCTTCGTCTGCACTTGTAAAGGGGTTCGGGGTATTTGAGTCTATATCTATTTGACCAATATTGACACCGTCTTTAAATAGTGGTATGACAATTTCTGCTTTTACTGAAATGCTACATGCAATGTAATTGTCTTGCGCTTTTACATCTGGCACCACAAAGTTTTGATTACTCAAAGCAACTTGACCACAGATGCCTTTCCCAAACTCAATGGTGGTGTGCTCGGTGGGTTCTCCACTGTAGGCATTTAAATGGAGTGTTTTTGTGGCATGATTTGCAAAATAAAAACCGACCCAGTCATAGTAGGATACATGTTGTGTAAGAAGCTCACAAACATTCTGTAATCTATGGTCTACCGCAACAGTCTTGTCTTGTATTATAGCAGTAAGTTTGGGTTTTAAATTTTCTAAAATCATGAGGCTGTACATTTTAAACAAAAGTATTTTAAAGTTGGTATACCATCCAATTTCTTTTTTTGTTTTTTCTTATCATGGTATGCTTTTTGTACATTTGCTACCTAAATTACAGAAATGAAATACGCTTTACCTAGTTTACTGTTTGTCTTCTCAATGGTCTTATTTTCTTGTGATAGTAAAACAAAAATGCAACAACCAATTGTAAAAATTGCTCCAGTTGCAACCCAGCAAATAGATTTAGGAGCAATAGAAGAAGTAACTTTCAAAACCAAACAAGCCACAAAGGTTTTTCATTACTACACAGAATTAAAAAATTCATTGGTACAAACAGATGCTGCTCTTAGCGCTAAGGCATCTTCAATGCTAAAAGATGTCATCAGATCAATTGATACTCAAAAAACTACAATTACTGCCCTAGAGCAAATGTCATCTTCAAGTGATATAGACTTGCAGCGCCAAAAATTTGTTTTGGTTACCAGTGCTGTAGAGAAACTTTTAGAGGATCAAGTTGAGACAGGATCTTTTTTTAAGCAATACTGCCCCATGGCTTTTAACAATACGGGAGGTTATTGGCTGAGTAATTCTAAAGAAATTAGAAATCCTTATTTTGGAGATAAAATGCTAAAATGTGGTAGGGTCGATAAAGAAATTAACTAGAATTTAGATCACCTTGGTCATTAAAGATGTAATTATATATGGGTAAAACAATGTCATCTATGTTAAGTATTGTCTGCCACGCCATATAAGATTTAAATCAGTTCTTTTCCAGACCTTTTAAGTTTAAATTAATGACACAAACCTACCATATCCAAGGAATGACCTGTAAAGGCTGCAAGGATTCTGTAACAAGAGCCTTTAATGCTCTTGAGGGAGTTGATGCTGTGGAGGTTGATCTTGAAAAAGGAATTGCCTTGATTGGTATGAGTACTGCTGTTCAAACACATGTTTTTAAACAAGCGCTCCCTTCAAAATTTACATTGATTGATCCACAGATAGCGCTAGAAAAAAATGTAACTAATGGTGTAAAAAAAACAACCAAGGTATCAAAGCTACGGCAATTAAAACCTTTGTTTTTGATTTTTGGTTTTTTACTTCTTATTTGTGGCGCTTTAAATTTAAAAGCATTTACTAGCTTAGATTTTATGCTAGATTTTATGGGCTTGTTTTTCTTTGTCTTTAGTCTTTTCAAGTTATTAGACCTCTCTGGGTTTGCCATGTCATTTGCTATGTATGACCCCTTAGCAAAACGTGTCCCTTTTTACGGGATGGTATATCCTTTTTTGGAATTAATTCTTGGTTTTTCGTTACTTGCTCAAATACAAGTTCCTATAACCCTGGTGGTCACTATTATTGTGTTGGGTATTACTACCATTGGTGTTGCTTTGGCCTTAGTGCAAAAAAAACAAATACGATGTGCCTGTCTAGGGACGGTTTTAAAACTCCCGATGACCCAAGCAACTTTTATTGAAAATAGCCTTATGATTTTCATGGCCACAACCATCTTATTGATACAAAATATTTAATGAAACATATTTTAATCCTTTTACTGGTTGCACCGGCATTTGTTTTTTCACAACAAAAGGTCTCTGGAAGTATTCTAGAGCTACAAAACAACAAAAAAATACCTTTGCCTTATGCAAACGTTTTTTGGCTTGACACTCAGATTGGTGCGGTTACAGATATCGACGGGAATTTTACTATTGAATTTTCTTCACAACACTCAAAATTAGTGATAAGTTATGTGGGCTATACTACCGATACGATTTCTGTAACCAACCCAAAGATTTTTGTTAAACACGTTTTAAAACCAAAAGCAACTTTAGACCAAGTGGTTTTAACTTCAAGAATTAAAGCTACCTCTAGGTCTTATCTTCAGGCAGAAAATGTAATAAACATTTCTAGTGAAGAGCTCTTAAAAGCAGCCTGTTGTAATCTTTCAGAAAGTTTTGAAACCAATCCTTCTATAGATGTAAATTTTCCAGATGCAGTTACAGGTGTGCGTCAAATAAGAATGTTAGGATTAACCACACCCTATACTGTAATTACTACAGAGAACATACCCTCTGTAAGGGGTGCTTCTCAAGCATATGGTCTCAGCTTTATACCGGGTACATGGGTAGAGAGTATTCAAATAACCAAAGGAGCAGGGAGCGTTGTAAACAGTTTTGAGAGCATTGCAGGACAGATCAATGCAGAGCTTGTAAAACCAGCTACAGATGATAGGATATTTGTAAATGCTTTTGGTGCTTTGGGAGGAAGACAAGAATTAAACTTGCATCTGAATACAAAACTTACAGACTCCTGGAGCACTGGAGTATACCTTCACGGAAATACTAGAGATAAAAAAAACGACCGAAATAAAGATGGATTTCTTGACAACCCGCTAGCCAAACAAATCAATTTTATGAACCGTTGGCAATACGCTAATCCAAAAACAGGTTTTGTGAGTTTTATATCTGTAAATTATCTTAAAGATGATAAACAGGTTGGCCAAACAGGTTTTGCGCCACAGCGAGATCGGGGTACTTTAAATTCTTGGGGAGGTGAGATCGATACCCAGCGCGCTGGTTTTACTGCCAAGCTGGGGTATGTAACCCCAAGTGCACCCTATCAGTCCATTGGTATACAAGTATCTGGAAATAGACATGAGCAGAATTCTTATTTTGGATTACGAGATTACAATATACTGCATGATAGTGGGTATGTAAGTGGTATTTTTAATTCCATTATTAGTGATTCCAGGCATACATTTAAAACGGGTATTACAGCAACCTACGATCGTTACAAAGAACTTGTAGAGACCACAAGCTACAACAGGACAGAGCAAAGCATTGGAGCCTTTTTTGAGTACTCATTTGACGATTTAGAAAATTTTACCATGACATCCGGCCTTCGAGTAGACTCTCACAATTTATTAGGCACTTTTGTTACCCCAAGATTCCATGCGCGTTATACCCCTTGGGCAAAAGCAGCGTTGCGGGCTTCTTTTGGTAGAGGAAAACGCAGTGCTTCTATTTTTACAGAAAACCAATCTCTTTTTGCAAGCTCTAGATCCATATTTATTTTGGATTCTGGCGGTCCTATTTATGGACTGAATCCAGAAATTGCCTGGAATTACGGCATTTCTTTTTTACAAGGATTTCTTGTTTTTGATCGCAAAGCTGAGGTGAGTATAGATTTTTATAGAACAGATTTTCAAAATCAAGTGGTTGTTGATTGGGAAGATCCCAACCAGATTCGCTTTTACAATGCACAAAATGCAACTTCGGCCAATAGTCTTCAAATAGATTTGAGCTATGTTGTTTTAGAGAGATTAGATTTAAAAACCACCTACAAATATTATGATGTACAAACAGATTATGCTATTGGCAGATTAGCTAACCCACTTACTCCTCAGCATCGTTTTTTTACAAACCTCTCCTACCAAACAAAACCCTACAAGCAAGCCCAATGGAAGTTTGACGCCACCTATAACTGGATAAGCTCTCAACGTTTCCCTAGTACTCAAACCAATGAGGTTGCTTATAGACTCATAGAAAACACTCCTTCTTTAGGTATTGTAAATACTCAAATCACCAAAGTGTTTAGTTCTAAATTTGAATTATATGTGGGAGCAGAGAACATTACAGACCAAAGGCAAGACAATCCAATTTTGGATGCCCAAAACCCCTTTGGTTCAAATTTTGATACTACATTTGTATATGGCCCAATTTTTGGCGCTAATTATTACGCAGGATTGAGATATAACATAAACTAAAATTAAAGTAGATGAAAAATATATTGCTGGTATTGATGCTTGTTTTTGGAGCAAGTGTTTTTGGACAAAATAAAAATGCAAAGGCAGTCATTGCTGTAGACGGAGTTTGCGGGATGTGCAAACAACGTATAGAGAAAGCTGCTATCAAAACCAAAGGAGTAAAGTCTGCGGTTTGGAATATAGATACAAAAGAGTTACGTGTAATTTATAATGATCAAAAAGCTACTTTGGCCTCTATCCATACATCTGTTGCCGGAGTTGGGCATGATACAGAACAAATAAAAGCAACAGATCAGGCCTATGAAAGTGTACATACCTGTTGTAAATACAGAGACCAGGATGTTCAAAAAGACCACAATAAAGACAATTAATTTGCTCTTATAAAAATCAAACTAAAAACAAATTTTTATAAGAGTGGTTTTGCACTATCTAAGCTATGAAATTAACACCAAAAATTTTACTATACATCATAACCCTTGGCGTGGTAATTGCGGCTATTGTATGGGAGTATTACATGCAACAGTGGCTCTCTTATCAAGTAGAGGGTGGGGTAGATGTGCTTCGGGTTGATCTTTTTGTAATATGGCCAGTGGTGCTTACCTTGGTTGGGGTGTCTTTGTTTAGGATATTTGAAAATAGAAAATAAAAAAACAAGCAGCCATCTACAGATTGGTTTGTAATTTAATAAAGCTGAAAAATTAATTCTCTTCTGTTAGCTTTTGTACTTCTAGAACTTCTTCAACTGAGTCTGTAGCTAATTTTACTGCCTCTGTAACTTT
>CATEMS010000128.1 GCA_949507465.1 Flavobacteriaceae bacterium | reverse complement strand
TTACGCAAGTAAAGAACATGCAACCAATGTCGGGAGTTTGTTTAGAGACCCAGAGAATGCATTATTACCAAATTGGCTTCACATTCCTATTGGTTACCACGGTAGAAGTTCGTCTATAATTCCTTCAGGAACACCTGTAAGAAGACCCTTTGGACAAACAAGACCTGGAGAAGACGGAATCCCTGGGTTTGGACCCAGTAAACTACTAGACTTTGAGTTAGAGATGGCTTTTATAACCACAGATGCAAATGATTTAGGTAAGCGTATTGAGATGCAAGAAGCAGAAGATTATATTTTTGGTTTGGTACAGTTTAATGATTGGAGTGCTAGAGATATCCAAGCCTGGGAGTATGTCCCTCTTGGCCCTTTTTTAGGTAAAAGTTTTGCCTCTACCATTTCACCATGGATTGTAACCCTTGATGCCCTAGAACCTTTTAGGGTCCAGGGGCCAAAACAAGAACCGATGCCACTCCCTTATTTGCACCAAAACGGGCCCATGAATTTTGATATCAATCTTGAGGCTTCTATTGTACCAAAAAATGGATCACCAACACTTGTCTGTAAATCAAACTTTAAGTACATGTATTGGTCTATGGCCCAGCAATTAACACATCACACAGTAAATGGTTGTAACCTTCGCAGCGGAGATATGATGGGAAGCGGTACCATTTCTGGGCCCACCAAAGACAGCTACGGTTCTATGTTGGAGCTCACCTGGAAAGGTCAAAACCCAATTACACTCAATGATGGTAGCCAACGAAAATTTATTAACGATGGAGATACCGTAACAATGAGGGCATACTGCCAGAAAGATGACCTTAGAATAGGATTTGGAAATTGTGATGGTGAAATTTTACCAGCTCAAGAATAAAAGTATGTAACAGGAATCTGAAAAGTGATTTTAATTACAGAGCCTCTTTTTGTGCACATAGAGCTGCCATGTTCACGACCCTATATGATTTAATATAAGTATCTTTAATAAAAAATAACAATCATGAAAAACTTTTATTTGTCGCTACTAGTAGCATTTTTTAGTGTTACTACTCAGGCCCAAGACACCTTTTCTATTATAGCTGTAGACCCTGCCACAGGCGATATTGGATCTGCAGGAGCCTCTTGTGTTGATGGAGCTGGAAATTTTGGAGGTATTATTGATATCATAACCAAAATTATTCCTGGCCGAGGGGGTGTTAATAGCCAAGCTTATGTATGTATCCCAAACTCAAATCTCAATAATGCGATCACACAAATGGAAAATGGAGCCAGTCCAGATCAGATTATTACATATTTGTTGAATAATGACGCTTGTGCTTCTCAAAATTTCAACCCTGCTTTTAGACAGTATGGTATTGCAGATTTTGACACAGATGGTGCGCCAAGAAGTGCTGGTTTTACCGGAGACTCTACCGATGACTACAAAGAAGATATTCAAGGACCAACCTATAGTGTACAGGGAAATATCTTATTAAACCAAACTGTATTAACCAATATGCAAACCAACTTTAATGCAACAAATGGAACATTAGCAGATAAATTAATGGCTGCTATGCAAGGAGCTAACTTTGCAGGAGCAGATGCTCGTTGTTTGGCAAGAGGAACATCATCTACCTCTGCATATTTATTGGTGTACAAAGCTGATGATGACATAGCCAACCCTTTTTTACGTTTAAACATCGAAGAAATGCCGTTTGGAGAAGAACCTATTGACTCCTTACAAATATTATATAACCAATTTCTTGGAGCCAATGACCTTATTTTAAAAGATAAATTAAAGCTGTTCCCTAATCCAGTAGATTCAGCGCTTACTCTAAAATACGAACCAGCAATTCGTGTCAAAAAACTTAGTATTATTGATATGCAAGGAAAAATACTGCTACACCCTAAATTAGAATTATTAAATCAAGGAACTGTTAGCATTGATACAAATTCACTTGTAAAAGGTGTTTATTTTTTGGATGTGGCAACTGATAACGGAAATCAAAAAATAAAATTCATCAAAAAATAAATTACCAAGCAAAAACAATAAAAAAAGGTGCCCTTTTAAAGGCACCTTTTTTGGTTTATTTACCTAAGCAGTTACTTCTGTGTTGAGAGTTGTTGTTGTTCCCAATTGGTTATACCTCCTTGAAGGTCAAAAATTTTAGTAAAACCCATCTGCTTTAATATTTTGGATGCCTGCGCGCTTCTGCCCCCTTTTTTACAATACACATACACGGGTTTACTCCTATCCAGAAAGGCAACCTTTTGCTTAAAATCGTTGTCTGTAACACAGATATTTTGTGCGTCTTTTAGGTGGCTTACAGCAAATTCATCCTTGGTTCTAACATCTACAAGCTGGGCGCTAGGGTCTTTTAAAAGTATTTCATACATAGCCTTTGGAGCTACCACTTCAATGGTTTGGGTCATGACTTTTTCATTGGTTTTTTGTGCATTGTTACAGGACACAATCACCAGGGTCAGTATTGCAAAAAATAGGAAACTATATTTTTTCATTATCTAAATTGTTTTTTCTCCTTTCCAGTTCATAAAACCACCCATAAGATTGTAGGCTTTTTCAAAACCAATAGAATTCATAATCATACATGCTTGCCCACTTCTACCTCCAGATCTGCAGTACACATAATAACTTTTAGTTTTATCAAGGTCTTTGGCACCCTCTAAAAAAGAACTAGCATTCATTATATCAAGGTGTTTGGCACCAGGAATGTAACCTTGCTCTAGCTCCTCAAGAGTTCTTACGTCTAATATTACAGCATCAGGGTCTGAAACTAATTGTTGTGCCCACGCTTGTTGAGTTAAATCTTTCATTGAAATTTTATTTTTTTCTAAAAATAATAATTACCCCTTATATAAACCCAAAAAAATAAAAAAGGTTATGCAATTTTTAGCAATTCTGTAAAAACGCAAAAAATACACAACAGAATGAAATTTTAATAGTTATTTCAATCAAAAATTCTTTGCTATCTTTGGTCTAAGGATTGATAAAACTGTGTTTTTGGATCTTTTTCTTGGAAATAAAAATTATAAAATGAATATAGTAGTAATAGATAACTATGATAGTTTTGTTTACAACCTAGTTCATTACTTAGAGGACTTAGATTGCAAGGTAACGGTTGTAAGAAACGATCAGTTTGATATTGAAAGTCTATCGCTTTACGATAAAATATTACTCTCTCCGGGGCCAGGTATTCCATCACAAGCGGGCCAATTAAAACAGGTCATTACATCCTACTGTGGAAAAAAACCTATTTTAGGTGTGTGTTTAGGACTACAGGCCATTGCAGAGGTGTTTGGCGGTAACCTTATAAATCTACCTGATGTGTTTCATGGGGTGGCTACAAAAGCAATTATTACAGCTGAAGATGCCCCTTTGTTTAAGGGGATAAATCATGAGATTGAAATAGGTAGATACCATAGTTGGGTGGTAAGTAAAGACGATTTTCCTGAAATTCTTGAAATTACTTCTGTAGATAAAACAGGTCAGATAATGTCATTAAGACATAGAGAATTTGACCTTAGAGCCGTTCAATTTCATCCAGAGAGTGTACTCACACCTCACGGAAAACAAATGATTCAAAACTGGGTGTTAATGTAAAAAAATAGAGGTCTATTATCTAATAAAAACAGGGGCGTCCTCTTTGGTAGTTTCCTGCTCACTAAAGCGGTAGCCGTCGTAATCAAATCCTTTTATATCATCGAGTGTTTTGGCATTTGTGTTGACAACATAACGAGTCATACTTCCTCTTGCTTTTTTTGCGAAAAAGGAAATGATTTTAAGTTTACCGTTTTTAAAATCTTTGAACACAGGAGAAATAACAGTGCTGCTAATATTTTTATGTTGTAGCACCTTAAAATACTCTGCACTTGCAAGATTTAAAAACAACTCTCCTTCTTTGAGTTCTGCATTAATGGCATCGGTAAGGGTAGTTCCCCAAAACTCATATAAATTTTTAGCCTTATTGATACTCAAGGCTGTTCACATTTCTAGTCTGTAGGGTTGGATAAGATCTAAAGGACGAAGCATACCGTACATGCCAGATAAAATACGTAAGGTGTCATTAAGTGAGTCTATTTTTGTCTTATCGAGGGTATAAGGGTCTAAACCTGTGTAGACATCTCCTGCAAAGGCATAAACTGCCTGTCTAGCATTTTCAGGAGTGAAAGGCACACTAAAATCTTTATATCTATGATAGTTTAAATCCGCTAACTTTTCGCTAATATGCATTAAATTACCGAGCGCCTTTTTAGATTTACTCTCTAGTTTTTTGTTTAATTG
>CATEMS010000127.1 GCA_949507465.1 Flavobacteriaceae bacterium | reverse complement strand
GCCAAGTGGGAATTTGTAAAGGGTCTAGAAAATCGCCAGCGAGAACTGCTAGCAAAAGCCGATCTGTCGATGCAAAGAGGTCTTGGCTAGACAGCTCTCATAGACCGAGGTCTGTCACCGATAGTTGCCATGAGTGATTTGATTTGAGGTTCACTTCTCAGAGCCCTTCTCTATACCTATATAGATAACTATAGAGCTGTAAAGTTCATCGAACTTCTTCGAATACCCCTACAGTACTTAAATCTTAGTACTTAGCGTCTATATAGGGTCTGTTGAGGGTAGTGTGGTGAATGAGCGTTGGAACGTGTGTTCGAAGATACGTTTAGAGCTAATAAGAAGGGTACGAAGTCTTAGATAACCTCTAGGTTCCATGTGTCTGAATCACTTGGTAATCCTAAGAAGTCATCGTACCCGTTTTATTGGCTGTATCTCGCTTTAGTGTAGGTTCTTGTCTTCGATGCTTCATCGAGCATCTGTCGTAGTTCGTAACTATGCTGCCTAAGCTCCTCGAGTCGTGATTCGATAAGGACATACCAGCATTCGTCGACTGCATCAGATGCGATCATTTCCCAATTTGATTTGCTGACCTCTCTTAGGTAATGACATGTTCGCTCACGTTTGAGCATTCTTCTAAGTTTCCAATCGTCATCTAATGGGCAGATAGGGGCTGAGCAGGCCTCGAAGCGAGGACATTCGTACATGTGCATAAGTAACTCCAAGTTGAAAGGAGTTACCTATGCTACTCACAATTTGTAACGCTCCTGGTATGCCTTAATCAGCAGCTAATCAGACTCACACATTGTTGCTGTAAAGGGTTCGAATAGAGAGTCTTCAAGCTCCTCGAGCATTGGCCGAAGCTGATCGGCCGCAACTACGACGTACTCTTGAGTTTGAGTCCTTGGTTTGTGATTCAGGAGGCGCCCGATTTCGTCGTTGGTATAGCGAAGCTCTGCCAAGATTGTCGTTACAGTTCGTCGAAGTGTATGTGCCGTAAATCTCAAGTCCGATTGCTTCGCGACTCTCTCAATTACCTTGCTCATCGTTGCTGCTCGCTCTGGATTCCTCGGGCTTGGGAATACGAAGTCGTTAACTTGCTCTCCTAGTCGCCTGCTGAACAGCTTTCTGACTCTTTCAGTCATCGGTATCGTTAGCCACTCGTTATTCTTGGTATTGACGATCGTGTAAGTGCCTTCGTCGAAGTCCACGTTTTCCCAAAGGAGGCCGAGAGGTTCGTTACGTCGGAGGCCTGTGCATAGAAGTAGCATCACGTAGTCGGTTTGTGCCCCTGAAAACTCTAGAGTTCGGCCTTGGCAGTGATGGGCCACATTGAAATTCTCTTGGAGATCGCTCAACAGCTTGCGTCGTTCACTCAAGTTGAGGTGATCTTTTCTGCGCGCGAATGTTGGCCTAACTTTTTTGTCGGTGATAAGGCGAACGGGATTGCCTTTAGGAAGAAGTGAGGCACCATTGCTGAGCGTATCGCTCAGATAAAAACTAAAGATGCTGCTCAGTGTTCTAATAGCCTTCTGGGCTTCACATTCACCCGAGCGATTAGCTTTAGCTTTGACTCTTCCTCTCATTTCGACTTCTGCTTGAATTGCTTTGTAGCGTTTTAAGCATTCATCGGGTGTGATCGAATGAATGGGCCTATCGAGCCAAGCCTTGAAGTTTCTTCGCAGCGTACTCCTGTATGACTGGATCGTTTGAGGCTTCAGTGGTCTTAGTCTGAGCATGTTTTCGATCGCGTCTTCGAGAGTCAGTGTCCTGAGTTTGTCGTCTTGCTTGCTTTGTCTTGGATGAATGCCCAGTTGCAGAAGGGAGAGATCTTGGGTTGCCTGTTTGCGAACCTCTACTTTGCTACGTAGTGATGTTTTACCGTATGTGAGCGTGACGGTTTTGTTGATCCCGCGTTGTTTGGCTTTCAGTACGTAAACATCGCCTGATGCTTGATGTTTGATTCGAAGGGCAGGGAGTTGTGAATCTTTTGAATATGCAGTGGTAGTCATATCGTATCCTCAAGTTGCTTATTGGTTGCTTGGGATACGAAAGACTACGCAGGATTTGCAACAATCCCGCAAGAAGGGTAATGGGCCCAGCAAGACTCGAACTTGCGACCAAGGGATTATGAGTCCCCTGCTCTAACCAACTGAGCTATAGGCCCACGCAGG
>CATEMS010000126.1 GCA_949507465.1 Flavobacteriaceae bacterium | reverse complement strand
ATTAGCGAAGTCTTGGCAGCGGGCATAATCTTAAAAGCGGGGTGGAATGGGCAGTCAGATTTTATTGATCCTATGTGTGGTGGTGGAACTCTTTTGGCAGAGGCGGCTATGATAGCGTGTAATATTCCTGCAAACTTAAATAAAGAAGAATTTGGTTTTGAAACTTGGCCAGATTTTGATGTAGATTTATACGAGCTTATAGAAAATGCAGCGTTAAAAAAAATAAAAGAATTTCATTTTAAAATTATCGGCTATGACATAGATTCCACTACATTAAAAAAAGCCAAACAAAATATAGAAGCTGCCAATCTTACAGAATTTGTAACACTCGAGCATTGTGATTTTTTTGAAACTGAAAAGGGCAGAGATAGACAATTATTTTTGGTGTTTAATCCTCCCTACGATGAGCGTATTTCTGTAGATAATGTGGAGCGCTTTTACAAAAATATTGGCAATACATTAAAAAGAAACTACCCAGACTCTCAGGCCTGGATGATCACATCAAACCTTGAAGCCCTTAAATTTGTAGGGTTACGTCCTTCAAAGAAAATCAAGCTTTTCAATGGAAAATTAGAGAGTAAACTCGTCCAGTATCAGATGTATCCTGGAAGTAAAAAAGCAAAAAAACAATAATTACTTCTTAAACAGTGGCAGCAAATAGGTCAAGTTGTACCCATAGCCAACACCCCATTGGCTAAAATCATAGGTCCTGTTAAACCCGGGGATGTATAGATTATCGAAGTTTTCTAGGGCAGTTTCAGATATTTTTCTTTTTAGCTGTAGGTTTAATGATAGATACACATTGGTAAGCACCTCAGTTTTGACTCCTAGAATAAATTCTGCCCAATGTACAGTCAATCCACTATATTCTATGTTTTTTGTCACATAAGTAGGCGGAAAGATTTGGTTAGTAGCATAGAGGTCATAGCCCAACAATTCTTGGCTAAAGTTAGAAAACCCATACCTAAGACCGGTAAATATTTCATTGTTCATACCAACCCAATTTACATATGCATTGTAATTAAGCCCAACTTTAAAGTAACTTCCTTTTGTTGTCGCATTTATAGTTGGCTCAGGGTAGTCTTTTTTTTCATTTCCTATTTCTGCAGCAAGATAAAATCTATCCTGTATTCTGAAATCTGCCATAAGCTCAACCCCTTGATATCCGTTATCTAAAATACTTCGCAAAGGCATTGATAGATCTATACCAAAACGCAAACCATATTTGCTTTTATTGATCAAGGTGTCTTTTGTTTTTTCTAGGTCATCTTGAGCCACTGTATCCAGAGTAGCAAAAAGAGTACTAATGAAAAATAATAATATGTGTGCTATCTTCATTTTCTACACTGGAGTTAATGATACTTTTACCAAGCATCCAATTAGCGCTACCCTCTGTTTGTATTGTTGCTTCTATATCTGTAAAGCTGGTTCTAAACCCACAAGCTCTATTGATGTATGTGTCTTCACCTCTTTGATAGGTGATATTAAATGCGTCTGTATTAGGCTGTGTACCTTCATAGCCTTTAGTGAAATTGTAATCTACACTTGTAGCAATTGGATTTAGCGGTATTTTATAGAGCGTGTCTGTTCTGGCTGTTATTACCTCTGTTTGTGAGGTATTTGCTAGTGTGATTCTTAAATTATCTACGGCTTTTACTTGCGTTGGATTACTTATGTCCATGAATTTTATTACCAATAAGGGAGTGGTCTGTGTATCTTCTGGGCAAATATCATCACGTGTGCAACCACTAAGAAATAGGGTTGTAAAAAGCAATAGTATTATTATTTGTTTCATATACACCAATTATTTTTTTTCAAGCAAAACCACATTTTCTACATGATGGGTTTGCGGAAACATATCTATAGGTTGAATTTTGGTTACCCTGTAGCCAGTATCAAGTAGCGCCAAATCTCTGGCTTGGGTTGCACTATTACAACTTACATAAACAATTTTTTGAGCTCCTAACACAAGAAGCTGCTCAACTACATCTTTGTGCATCCCGTCACGAGGAGGATCTGTAATAACTACATCTGCAACCCCGTGTTTTGAGATAAAATCTTGATTAAATATTTTTCTCATATCACCCACATAAAATTCGCAATTTGTAATACCATTTAAAATTGCATTTTCTTTGGCCGCACTTATGGCGTCTGGCACAGACTCAATCCCTATCACTTTTTTTGCCTTTGAGGCCAAAAATTGTGCTATGGTTCCAGTACCTGTATACAAATCAAAGACAAGTTCACTTCCCTTGAGTTGTGCAAAGTCTCTAGTTATTTTATAAAGTTCAAAGGCCTGATCGCTATTGGTTTGATAAAAAGATTTCGCATTTATTTTAAACCTCAGGTCTTCCATTTGCTCAAATATATGGTCTGTACCTTTGTAACAAATTACTTCTTGATCATAAATTGTATCATTTCCTTTTCCATTGATCACATACTGTAAAGAGGTGATTTCTGGAAATTTCTTATAAATAGCCTCTAAGAGCGCTTCTCTCTTTGGCTTGTCTTCACCAAAGAGTTGTAAAAGAACCATTAACTCTCCAGTGCTTGAAGTTCTGAGCATTAATGTGCGTAAGATTCCTGTTTGATTTCTTGTATTAAAAAACGGAATGTCTAGTGTTTCTGCAGTTTGTTTTACAAAGTCTCTAATAGCATTACTTGGGTCTTTTTGAAGATAACATTTGTTAAGATTTAAAATTTTATCCCACATACCAGGAATATGAAAACCTAAAGCATTTTTATCTGTAATAATAGTATCTCCTTTAATTTGTTCTAGTGTAAGCCATTTGCTGTCACTGAATGAAAACTCCATTTTGTTTCTGTAAAAATACTGTTCATTAGATCCTAAAATAGGAGAAATTTGGGGAAGGGTTACCTTGCCAATCCTGTTTAAATTGTTTTCTATTTCTTTTTGTTTATAGAATAATTGATGCTCATACCCCATATGCTGCCATTTGCATCCACCACAAGTTCCGAAATGCTCACATACTGGAGCTACACGTTTATCTGAGGCTTTATGGATTTGTATTGCAGTAGCTTCAAAATATGCTTTTCTTTTTTTGGTTGTTTGCACAGTTACAATATCTCCAGGAACAGCATTGTTTATAAATACTACTCGGCCATCTGGGGCCTTAGCAATTGCTTTTCCCTTGGCGCCTGCATCGATTACCTCGAGATTTTCTAATACAATTCTGTTTTGAGATCTTTTCCTACCCATGGTGTAAAAATACTATAATTGCCTTATTATTATTGCGCAACCACTTTAAAAAAACATTTTAAATTTAGTAATTTTACAAAAGGATGATTTCTCTCCTGCGCTGAATTTTTGAGCAATCAAAAAAATAAAGCTATTGTAGGAATTTCACGTATTAATTTTTAAAATAAATCATGTTATGCCGATAACAGAAAAAACATTGTCTCAACATGCTATTGAGCAGGAAAACCAGTATGGAGCTCACAATTATCATCCACTACCAGTTGTATTAAACAAAGGTGAGGGTGTTTATGTATGGGATGTTGAGGGTAAAAAGTATTATGATTTTCTATCTGCATACAGCGCTGTAAACCAAGGACATTGTCATCCAAAAATTGTTGATGCGATGACAACTCAAGCTCAAAGACTAAGTTTAACTTCAAGAGCATTTTACAACGATATATTGGGTAAGTACGAGAAGTTTGCCACCTCGTATTTTAATTTCGATAAAATATTACCGATGAATACTGGTGCAGAGGCCGTAGAGACCGCACTAAAAATTTGCCGTCGCTGGGCTTACCAGGAAAAAGGAATCAAAGAAAATAGAGCAGAAATAGTGGTTTGTAACAATAACTTTCATGGGAGAACCACTACCATCATATCATTTTCTAATGATCCTGTTGCAAAATCAAATTTTGGCCCATATACCAACGGCTTTATTAAAGTAGAGTATGATAACCTCCAAGCGCTAGAAGAAGTTTTACAAACCAATGAAAATGTAGCTGGATTTCTTGTAGAGCCAATTCAGGGAGAAGCAGGTGTTTTTGTGCCTAGTGACAACTATTTGATACAAGCAAAAGAATTATGCCGAAAGCACAACGTTCTATTCATTGCAGATGAAGTACAAACAGGTATTGCTAGAACAGGAAAACTGCTTGCAACTTGCGGGAATTGTTCTTGTGAAAATAGAGATTGCAGCGCTACCCCAGATGTAAAGCCAGACATATTAATTCTTGGAAAAGCCCTAAGTGGCGGTGCATATCCGGTTTCTGCAGTATTGGCTAATGATCCAATTATGAAGGTAATTACTCCTGGATCTCATGGGTCTACCTTTGGAGGTAATCCTATCGCTGCAGCTGTTGCAATGGCTGCTTTGCAGGTTGTAAAAGAGGAGCAACTTGCAGCAAATGCCTTCAGGCTAGGAAACCTATTTAGAGAAGCGCTCAATGCCTATATACAAACCAGTACTATTTGTAGTGCAGTTAGGGGGAAGGGGCTTTTAAATGCCATTCTCATTAATGACCATGAGCAGAGTGATACTGCTTGGAATATTTGTATGAGACTTAGGGATAATGGTCTTTTAGCAAAACCCACTCATGGCAATATCATAAGATTTGCACCCCCACTTGTTATGGATGAACTTCAGCTAAAAGAGTGTATTTCTATTATTATCAAAACCCTGAAAGAATTTGAAGCTTAGTTTGTTATAAGATTATTTTTTTAGCACTCTAAAAACTAAGACAATGAAAATAGGGGACACTGTAATGATTATTGATGATAATGTAGAGGGACACATTGTTTCTTTTGACAGCAATACGGTACTTGTTGAAACCTTAGAAGGATTCCAAATCCCTTTTCAAAAACATGAGTTAGTTGTATTAGAAAACCCAATTCCTGATCAAGAGTTTTTTACAGACAACATCTCTGAAGTTTTAAAAAAGAAAGCAATTACAAAAAATAAAAATTCTCAACGACAAAAACCAAAACAACGTGTAAAGCCAGCAATGGAGGTTGATTTGCACATACATCAACTGGTTTCTTCTCAAAAAGGCTTAAGCAATTATGACATGCTTGAAATACAGTTAGCCACTGCAAAAAGACAGTTAGAGTTTGCAATGAAAAAACAAATACAACGTGTTGTATTTATTCATGGGGTAGGTGCTGGTGTATTGAGAAGAGAACTAGAATATCTTCTAAAGCGATATGATGCTGTTAGCTTTGAAGACGCAAACTTCCAAAAATATGGACGAGGCGCCACAGAGATTTATATTCACCAAAGTAAATTATGACACTTAAAACTCTGGGGTAATAGAAATCGTTTCGTTTCGTATTTGCTCAATAGTACCAAGGCCAAAGGATTCAATGATAATTTGTTCTTCAGCGCTCTCCAATACTAAGTTATCTATTAGTATAGTTCCGTCACTTGTTCTGTTATACAGGTGCTCTTTGTAGGCATCCACAACAACACTTTTGGTTAGATTTGGATCAAGATAGTTGGGCAAACCTCCAGCGGTAGTAATGTCGTCTGCAGGGTTTAAGTTTTGATCGATATCTTCATTGATGGTTAGTATACCGTCATTGTCATCATCAGGGTCCAGATAATCTGGCATACCGTCAAGATCTGTATCTCTTGGATTTAATGGGTCATCACCAATTTCTTGGGTGGTTGATACATTATCTCCATCACCATCAAAATCATAGTAATTTGGAATGCCATCACCATCAAAATCTCCAAAACCCTCTTGAGATAATTCATCAGAACTTACAAATTCAACACCATCAAAGTCATCAAGAGTTGTATCAGATATAAGCCTAGCTAGACCAGAGGTGCCAGTGTATTCTAAAATTACTCTAGGAGAAATAGGAGGGATAGGGTTGCAAAAATAGTTGGAAGAAACGGTATCATCAAAACCTCTATAATTTACGATACTTCCTGTGCTATTTAAATCAAATGATTGCGTGCCAGAGTCAAGAAATAACTCTTGAGTGGTTGAAATGTTTAAGGATATGCTCTGGTTAACTTGTGGGTTAATCTTAAAAAACACATAGTTTGAGGATTCTCCACATTGTTGTAATTGAGCATCCTCAAAATCAAAATTTGTTACAATAATATCACCGTCATCACACCCTTGAAGTAACAGGGCTAAGAAAATTAATAATAAGCGCTTTCTCATTTTGTTGTAGTCTTGTTTTTAATACCAATACAAAGTAACGCATTTCTTTAGGATAGGTATATTAATCATCGAAAATTTATCTGTATTTTTGTTAGTGTATGTAATTAATATCTAAGTATTTTACCATTGAGAAAAGTTTATTTTGACAATGCAGCTACAACACCTCTAAGATCTGAGGTTATTGATTCCATGACTCATGTGCTAAAAACCGAATTTGGAAATCCATCATCAACTCATGAATTTGGTAGGTCATCAAAAGCATTAATTGAAACTGCAAGAAAGCAAATAGCAGAAATTTTACATGTTTCTGCCGCAGAAATTATATTTACCTCAGGAGGAACAGAAGCAGATAACCTAGTGATTAATAGCTGTGTTAAAAATCTTAATGTTTCAAGAATTATTTCAAGTAAGATTGAGCATCATGCGGTTTTACATGCAATACAAGACCTGCAAACTAGTTATGGAATTACAGTTGAGTATGTAAACTTAGATCAAAGTGGTGCTGTCGATTTCGCACATTTAGAACGTCTTCTTGCAGATACAACACAAAAAACCTTAGTGAGTTTGATGCACATTAATAATGAAGTTGGTAATATTCTTGACTTGAAGCATGTGGCACAGCTTTGTAAAAAATACGATTCTTTATTTCACAGCGACACGGTTCAATCTATAGGGCATTACCCATTAGATTTTACTGACATACCTATTGATTTTGCAGCTGTTGCTGCCCATAAATTTCATGGACCAAAGGGAGTAGGTTTTGCTTTTATTAGAAAAAATTCTGGGATCAAACCAATGATTTTTGGTGGCTCCCAAGAGAAAGGGCTTCGCGCTGGTACAGAACCTGTACATGCAATTGTTGGTATGGTGGAGGCGCTGAGGATCTCATATCAAAACCTAGCACAAGAAAAAACATACATTACTGACTTAAAAAATTATTTTAAAACATCTTTAAGTAAAGAAATACCAGAAATTAAGTTTAATGGGCAGTGTGCTGACAATCAAAACAGCTCTTACACTGTTTTGAACGTATGTCTGCCTGTTTCTGCTGAAAAAGGAAAGATGTTATTGTTTCAATTAGATTTAAAAGGAATTGCATGCTCAAAAGGGAGTGCCTGCCAAAGTGGAAGTAATAAGGGGTCCCATGTATTGTCTGAAATATTAAGCGATGAAGATTTAACAAAGCCATCCATTCGTTTTTCTTTTTCTAGCTTCAACACTAAAGATGAAATTGACTATGTAGTGCAGACCCTCAAAACCTTCGTTAATTCTGGAAATACTCTAGAACATCAATAGGTTTAAATCACTGTTAGGCATATCAAACCAATTGCTTACCGCCTGGCTAGTTAGTATACCTCTATAAAAATACACTCCATTTTTTAAGCCTCTATCAAAGCGTATGGCTTGTTCCAGACCTCCAGATTCTGCTATTTGTAAAAGGTAGGGGGTACATATGTTACTTATAGAAATAGAGGCTGTTCTTGGGTATCTAGCTGGTATGTTTGGCACACCATAGTGTACCACCCCATGTTTGATTACGGTGGGATGATCATGAGATGTCATTTCTGTAGTTTCAAAACATCCACCCATATCAACGCTAACATCAATAATGATAGCCCCATCTTTCATGTTTTTAACCATATCTTGTGTTACTATTATAGGGGAGCGGTTAGTTCCTCTAACAGCGCCAATAGCAACATCACATCTTCTAAGAGATTTCATTAAATTTTTTGGTTGCATGGTAGAGGTGTAAAGCGTGTGCCCCACTTTATATTGCAAGTCTCTTAGCCGTGTTATTGAACTATCAAATACCTTAACATTTGCGCCAAGCCCGAGGGCAGACCGTATTGCAAATTGACCCACAGTACCCGCTCCAATTACAACAACCTCTACAGGTGGAACACCGCTAATATTTCCAAAGAGCAACCCTTTTCCGTTTTGCGCATGCACCATAAGCTCTGATGCAATTAGCACCGAGGCAGTTCCAGCAATTTCACTGAGGGCTTTAACAGCAGGGTAGGAGTGATCTTGATCTTTAATAAACTCGAAGGCCAAGGCAGTAATTTTCTTTTTTGCTAAGGCCTTAAAATATGTTTTTTGTCTGGTTTTTAGCTGCAAGGCAGATATTAATACTGTCTTTGGATTAATTAAGGCTATTTCTTCTTGAGAAGGGGGTGCTACCTTGAGTATAATTGGACACCCAAATACTTTTTTTGTGTCAGAAGTAATTTCTGCTCCTGCTTCACTATATGCAGAGTTTGAGAACCCAGCTTGCAGCCCCGCATCATTCTCTACTAAAACCCTATGCCCGTTTGATACAACTGCTGCAACAGCATCTGGTGTTAAGCAAATACGTCTTTCTTGAGCGTGAGTTTCTTTGGGTAAGCCTATAAATAGGGCTCCTTTTTGTTTTGAAATTTCTAAAGTCTCTTCTTGTGGGAGTAATTCAGACTTAGTGAAAGGAGAGGTGGGTTTTGACATAATGCATGTTTAATTGCAACAATTTACAATTTTTTTTAGCTACATCATAAAAAAAGCAAATCACCTTTTCATTCTCTATGAAAATAACTCCCCAGTTATAGCATGTTAGTAATCAGATGATTTGCTGAGTCAAATATTTAACAATATATGTTTGTTTACAAACGGTACTATTGTGTATTCATAAAATAGCAGTGTTAATTCAAGAATTAAAACTATGTAATAGCATCTTAAGTGTCTATTTATTAAATAGTTAAACTTTTTTTAGGACACTTTAAATCATAAATGTAATTAGCCCAAAGATTTTCATTAAATTTATATAAGTAATTACTAATCATGTCAATGCATTTTAAAACGCTATTAATTTTATTGTTTTCAGTATCTGTATATTGTCAAGAGTTATCCAACATTGAGTTGTTATCTTTAGATGATGAGCGATTACTTGATTACTTTGAAACTGTACGTCATGACTCTTTACAAGCTTCATTTGTAGCCAGTATTTACTTGCAGCGTGGCCGGGAAAGGTCTGACACTATAATGATGGCTCGTGGTTTTGATAGATTGGCACAATCCTTTAGTCCTTATACTAATATAAAATATACAGATAGTGTCATTGCATTGACTGCATCATTAAAACACATTACCTATCCGGCCTTTGGTTATATATTGAAAGCGTATAATTACGATGAACTAGATCAATTTAAAAAAGCAAATGAGTATAGTTATATCGCCTATGATCATGCTTTGGAAGTGGGTAATTTGAGTCAGCAATTATATATTCTCGAGAGTTTTATTTTTAATAAAGTTGTTTGGGGAAATAAAAGAGAAGCACTTGCGCTTCAGCAAAAAAGACATAAATTATTATTAAGCAAACCGTATTTAGAAAAATTATACATTGCAACAAGACAATCAGCAAGAGATAGTATAGATGTTTATTATACCAAACAAAAAACAGAATCTTACCTCAGTTTTGCTGTTTGCCATCATTATTTGGCCCAGCGTGATTCCACTCTCTATTATCTAGAAATAGCCAAAAAACTTATAGACACCAATAGCCCAAATAATATCAATGCTATGAAATCTTTATATTACGAGATAAATATGGAGCATTTTTATTTTGAGGGTGAGTATGCTAAATCTTTACTATATAATGATTCATTATCTACCTTAAGTAATTTAAAGTATGCAAATTTGATGAACATATATTTATTTAATGGTTTGTCTTTGTACTCAGAAGGTAAAATTAACAATGGCTTAAAGTATTTAAAAAAAGCAGATTCTGTTTTTGATACAGGAGATCGTATAAATATCCAACCACAAGACAATTTATTGTTTGAAAAACTAAAAGTTCATTACAGTAATAATGGTGACTACAAAAACCAAATAAAGTATCTCAACAAGCAATTAGTTCTAGATAGTTTACTAAATATTAAAACCCTTGGCTTTGAGAGTGATATCATACGTAAAATAGAAACGCCTACGCTATTAAAAGAAAGAAAAGAAGTTGAGACAAAGTTAGCCCTACAAATCAAAAAATCTAGACAAGTTTTGATGTATCTAGTGTTTTTGTTTGTGGTATGTTTTGGATTGCTATTGTGGTACATACACAAGCAAAAATTATATAAAAAACGATACCATCACCTCATTGATAAACAGCAAAATAAGCGGAACACCACAAGCGATACTCAAGAAAGTGATTTAAATATATCTGAGAGTCTGGTTCAGGATATTTTACAAAGGTTAGCTGTTTTTGAACAACAGAAAAAATACTTACAAACCAATGTTTCACTACAGAGTTTGTCCAGAGATTTACAAACAAACCCTAATTACCTCTCAAGGGTGATCAATTTTGATAAAGACAAGAATTTCTCTCAATATTTAAATGACCTGCGTATAACACATGCATTAGAGACCTTACAAGAAAATTCAACTTTTTTAAAGTATTCTATCAAAGCCATAGCGTTTGAGTGTGGTTATACCAACGCCACTTCTTTCTCAAGAGCTTTTTATAAGCAAACAGGATTCTATCCATCGTTTTACATAAAGCAATTAGGTAAAAAACAAAAATAGGGTACTGAGGCTTGCTTGATTGTAAATTAAAAGGGAGGATTTTAAGTTTTCCAGAGGGGTGGAATAGTCGAAGAATTATCTGAATAGGTCTTTTAATTGTTGGATAAGGGTCTTTTTAGCTCCTAACTCTTTTTCAAAGGCCTCAAGATCTGTACCTCTTAGAGTATTAAACAATTTTGCCCTTATTAGATATACTGAAGGTATTATAATCATCATTATTGGAAATACATAATAAAGTTCGACCTCGTCTACACCTTCATTTTCTTGAATGAGTCCCCAAATTTGAAACGAATACATCCCGATAGGTACCAACAGTATCCAGTGCCACCAATGCTTGCAGGTAAAAAACCAAATGAGTAGTAGGTAAAGCGGAATAAATTTATTTACAAAATACCAAGCAAAATCAAACCATGAGTAAAAATCTGTTGTTGCTGTAAAAATAAAAGTTTCCCAGATTTTGAGGTCTGGAAAACTTTTGTAAGAATAAAATAGAAATGGTGTTATAAGAATAAAAAAGCTACAACACTACCATTGAAAACAGATTTTTTATCCGTTTTGTGCAGGTCTGTTTCTGTTTCTATCGATTTGTTGTTCTGTTTGATCATTGTCTAGGTTCTCTGGGGTGCAAGAAGTTGCAAATAATCCTACTAATACAATTGCTATAATACTAAATGTTTTTAAATTTTTCATAATACATAATTTTGTGAAAGTTATACCACAAAACTATCGCGAAAAAAGACAAGTTTGGTAATTATCTTCGTCATATCTTGTTAGGTTAGCTTTTTGTTAAAATAGCAGATAATTTAGTACGCTATTTTTTTTATTAACAAAATTCCTATTGGATACAATGATTTAAAAAAGTGATAAAGCAAACTAGCCATCAGGCACTAGTATTACTGTTCTTGTTCCATTTGCATTTATTTTTAATTCAATTCTATTGCACTTAATTGTTGATAACAGGCCAATTATTTTTTGAGGCCATTCTATAAATGTATAATGTCCAGCGTTTAAATAATCTTCAATTCCAATGTCAAGTGCTTCTTGCTCACTGTTGAGCCTATAACAATCAAAATGGAATAACAAATTATTTCTTGTTTGATATTCATTTACTATAGAAAATGTAGGGCTACTTAAAGTCTCTTTAACACCTAATTGGGCAGCTAACTCCTTGATTAGTGTTGTTTTACCAACTCCCATATCTCCATAAAATAAAATAGTTTTTTCTGAAAAATGAACTATTAATTTAGAAGCTACAGCTTTAATTTCATCAAGTGAAAACCTAATTTCCATAAAATTTGAAGACAAATATATTGAAATTATGTCTTTTAACCCATTAAATTAACCGAAATATAATAAACAAAAGAAAATTCTTACATATAAATTACTTTGGAGACAAAGTAACAAATGGAATTACCATTTCCTCTAATGAAACACCACCATGTTGGTAGGTGTTTCTGTAATACCCTACATAATGATTGTAGTTGTTAGGGTAGGCAAAAAACAAATCACTCTTGGCAAAAATAAAAGAACTACTCATATTAATTTTTGGTAACTGTATGCTATTGGGGTTACTTGCTGCTAGTACATCTTTGCTTTGGTAGGTTAAACTCTTACCTGTTTTATACCTGAGGTTTGAGCTCGTGTTTTTGTCTCCAATTACTTTACTGGGGTTTTTAACATTGATAGTTCCGTGATCTGTAGTTATCATTAGTTTGAAGCCAAGTTGTGAGGCCTGCTGAATAATATCCATTAGTGGTGAATTTTTAAACCAACTTTGAGTCAAAGATCTGTATGATTTATCTGTAGAGGCAAGTTCTTTTATTACCTCCATTTCAGTTTTAGAGTGGGAGAGGATGTCTACAAAATTGTAAACCACTACTGTTAAATCCTCGTTTTTATGACTTTTAAAGCTTTCAGCTAGCCGCTTTCCTTGTTTTAAACTAGAAATTTTATGATAACTCCAATCCAAATGCAGGTCAAGCCTTTTTAGTTGGGCTGCCAGAAATTTATCTTCATACATGTTCTTACCACCTTCATCTGTATCGTTTAACCACAGCTCTGGATGTAATTTTTCCATATCGCTTGGCATAAGACCACTAAATATTGCATTCCGGGCATACTGTGTTGCGGTTGGTAAAATACCGAAATACATGTCCTCAGTTTGTTTTTTATAACTATTTGAGACAATCGGCTCAAAGGCTTTCCATTGATCATACCTTAGATTATCTACCACCACCAAAAGAGTTGGCGTTCCTTTTGTTAATTGTGGTGCTACTTTATCACAAAACAAAGTGTGAGACATCGTGGGAGGGTCTATAGAATTGTCAAAGCACTTAGGATAGTTTTTATCAATAAACTTACAAAACTGATTATTTGCCTCTGTTTTCTGGGATTCAAGAATTTCAAACATTCCGTTATCTTCAATATTCTCTAATTCAAGCTCCCAGTAAACAAGCTTTTGGTACATCTCTGCCCATTGCTCAAAACTATTTACCATAGATAGATCCATCGCAATTTTTCGAAACTCTTGTTGGTAATTAGATGTGGTCTTCTCTGAAACTAATCTTGAGTGGTCTAAGTTTTTTTTCAAACTCAGTAATATTTGATTTGGATTCACAGGTTTGATTAAATAATCCGCAATTTTAGAACCTATGGCCTCCTCCATGATATATTCTTCCTCACTTTTTGTGATCATAACCACAGGAAGAGAAGCATTTATTTCTTTTATTTCTGAAAGTGTTTCTAGTCCTGTTAGCCCTGGCATATTCTCATCAAGAAAAACAATATCAAATAAAGTATTTTTTATCTCCTCTATAGCCTCTGTGCCACTTTGTGCTTTAGTTACATGGTAATTTCTTTTTTCTAAAAACATGATGTGTGGCTTGAGTAAATCAATTTCATCGTCAACCCAAAGTACTTTTATATGACTCATTTTGTTATGGTGTTTACTACAAACGTAGCGTTAATTCTTATCAATATATGTCATTCAAATTTTATTTTATTCCTAATTTTTAACAGCATCATACAGCTTTACGTTTTTGATTGCTTAATTTTGAGCTGTGTTGCAGCTAATTTAAAAACAAATCAAGGAATTTGAGTAACAATCTTAAAATAGTAAACGATCCGATTTATGGTTTTATTACCATACCAAGTCCCCTTATTTTTGATTTAATTGAACATCCCTATTTTCAGCGGCTTCGCAGAATCTCTCAAATGGGTATGTCATACCTTGTGTACCCTGGTGCTCATCATACTCGTTTTCATCACGCTTTAGGTGCGATGTTTTTAATGCAAAAAGCGGTAGAAGTATTGCAATCTAAGGGTGTTGATATCTCTGACAAAGAAAAAGAAGCCCTCCTAATTGCCATTTTGTTACATGATATTGGTCATGGTCCTTTTTCTCATGCCATGGAACACAGTATTGTAGAAAACATAGCTCATGAAGATATTTCCTTGCTTTTTATGAAAGAGCTTAACACCATATTTAATGGTAGTTTAACCCTAGCCATTACTATTTTTAAAAACCAATACCACCGCAAGTTTTTACACCAGTTAATATCTGGTCAGTTGGATATGGATCGCCTAGACTACTTGCGCCGAGATAGTTTTTACACCGGAGTTAGTGAGGGATCTGTAAATAGCCAACGCTTGATTGCCATGCTCCATGTGAAAGATGATTTGTTGGTTGTCGAAGGAAAAGGAATTTATTCTGTCGAGAAATTTATCATTGCCAGACGCTTAATGTATTGGCAAGTATACTTGCATAAAACAGGTTTGGTGGCAGAAAAACTATTAATGCAGGTATTAAAACGCGCTAAGGAATTAACTAATCAAGGAATAACTCTTGAAAGTAGCAAGGCGCTTTCTTATTTTTTAAAAACCTCTGTCACTCAAGATGACTTTAACCCCTCTGTCTTAGACAAATTTTCAAAACTCGACGATACTGACATCATTGGGGCAATGAAATCCTGGCAATACCACACAGATTTTGTTTTAAGCACACTCTGCGCAATGCTTTTAAATAGAGATTTATTAAAAATTGAAATTCAACACAAGGAGATTCCAACATACAAGATTTCTGATAAAATTAAATTGGTAATGCACAAATTTGATATAAATGAAGACCAAGCATCTTACTTTGTCTTTAGTGATTCTATATCAAATCAAGCCTATAGCATGGATAAAGACACTATAAATTTACTAACAAAACAAGGTGAGGTTATTGATGTAGCAAAGGCTAGTGACCAATTAAACATTGAGGCGCTATCCAAAAAAGTGACTAAATATTATCTGTGTTATCCTAAGGCATTATAGTTGCACTTTTTTTCTATTTTTGCATAAACAACAATTTAAAACCTCTCCATCTAGATCTTTTTCTTTTTGGTAAAAAGGGCATAGTATAGAAACCGACGTATTTCATGAAATTTTCAGCAAGTCAAATAGCAGGTATTTTAGAGGGAGAAGTAGAAGGAGATGCTTCAATTCAGGTGTCTAAGCTCGCAAAAATAGAAGAGGGCTCACCCGGTAGTTTAACTTTTTTGGCCAACCCGAAATACACTCCTTATTTATACACTACAAAAGCTTCTATAACCATTGTAGATAAAACATTTGTGGCAGAACAAGATTTCACAACAACATTGCTTCGGGTTGATAATGCTTATGAATCATTCTCCAAACTACTTGAGTATTACAACAAGGTTAAAATGAATAAAACCGGTGTAGAAGATCCTGTTTTTATCTCAAAAACAGCTTCCCTAGGATCTAATGTATACCTTGGCGCTTTTGCATATATTGGAGACAATGTAGTTGTTGGAGATAACGTAAAGATATATCCAAATGTCTACATTGGAGATAATGTGACCATTGGCAGTGATAGTGTCTTGTTCTCTGGAGCAAAGTTATATTCAGAAACCATAGTAGGTACTCATTGTGTCATTAATAGTGGCGCTATTATTGGCGCAGATGGTTTTGGATTCTCTCCAAATGAGAAAGGTGAGTTTACCAAAGTACCACAAACTGGAAATGTTATCTTAGAGGATTATGTAGATGTAGGAGCTGCAACCACTATTGATAGAGCAACATTAGGATCTACCATTATACGCAAGGGTGTTAAATTAGACAACCAAATTCAAATAGCCCATAATGTTGAAATTGGTGAAAACACCGTAATTGCTGCTCAGACAGGTATTGCTGGTTCTACCAAAATAGGGTCTCAATGCTTAATTGGAGGGCAAGTTGGATTTGCTGGTCATCTAACCATAGGCAATAATGTTCGCATACAAGCCCAGAGTGGTGTGGGAAGAAATATAAAAGACAATGAAACCATACAAGGCTCTCCATCTTTTAATTATGGAGATTTTAGCAAAAGTTATGTTCATTTTAAAAATTTACCTACAATAATAAGACGCTTTAATGCCTTAGAAAAAAAGATAAATGATGAGTGATATCATACCAAATCAATGTACTATTAAAGACGAAGTTGCCCTTACAGGTGTTGGTCTTCATACAGGTAAAAATGTAACATTAACCTTTAAACCTGCACCGGTAAATACAGGATATGTATTTAAACGCATAGACATGGATGGAGCTCCATGTATTGCAGCAGACGCAAACTACGTAACCAACACCCAGAGAGGTACTAATCTTGAAAAAGATGGGGTAACCATCCAGACATCAGAACATGTACTGGCAGCTTTGGTTGGTTTACAGGTTGATAATTGTATTTTAGAATTAAACGCTTCAGAACCACCAATTATGGATGGTTCCTCAAAGTTTTTTGTTGAGGCCATTGAAAAGGCTGGAATTGTTTCTCAAGATGCTAAAAGAGAAGAGTATGTGGTTAGAGAGATCATCAATTATATTGATAAAGAAACAGGTAGTGAAATCACGATTTTACCTTCTGATACTTACCAACTAACAACAATGGTAGATTTTGGCACCAAAGTCTTAGGTACTCAAAATGCATCTATAATGGATATTTCTGAATTTAAAACAGAAATTTCTGATTCTAGAACCTTTAGTTTCCTTCATGAAATAGAAATGCTGCTAGATCATGGTCTTATCAAAGGCGGTGATTTAAATAATGCTATTGTGTATGTAGACAAGCCATTGTCTGAAAAGACTATGGAGAAATTACGCCATGCATTTGGGAAAGACACCATTTCTGTAAAACCAAATGGTATTTTAGACAATTTAAACTTGCATCATCCCAACGAGGCTGCAAGACACAAACTTCTTGATGTTTTAGGTGATTTGGCTTTGATTGGAACTCGCATTCGCGGAAAAGTTATTGCAAACAAACCAGGCCATTACGTGAATACACAGTTTGCAAAAAAACTTTCGAAAATAATCAAGGAAGAAAAACGCAACAATATTCCTAAGATTGATGTTACGGCAACACCATTAAAGGATGTAAACGCCATTATGGAAATGTTGCCACACCGTCCGCCATTT
>CATEMS010000125.1 GCA_949507465.1 Flavobacteriaceae bacterium | reverse complement strand
TTATGTTTTGAAAGCCGCTAAAAAACGCCTTTCTTGATGATCCTTTAAAGTAATAGAAACATACCGCTGTAACCAACCGTTACAGCAATATGTTGTCCTTTTTGATTATCCTGCGAAAATCGCCGCGAAACCAATACCTTCAATAAGCGCGGCTGCAATTAGCATCGCTGTTTGAATTTTTCCGTAAGCCTCTGGCTGACGTGCAATAGCTTCCATAGCTTTTCCACCAATCATACCAATACCGATACCGGCACCAATTACCGCTAAACCTGCTCCTATAATAGAAGGGATTGCTGGTGCTGCTTCTGCAGTAGTTTGAATTAACATTGGAACTGTCATAAAATATATATTTAAAGGTTAAAACTCAATTTTGACCCTCTGTCTTTACAAGACAAGGGTGTGTAATTTTCTATAAATGTGCAACCTCTCCTTCGTGCTGCTCTGCATGTTCGTGAGTTTCACTTGCAAAACCAAAATACAATGCGGCTAGCATGGTGAAAATGTATGCTTGTAATAGTGCTACTAATATTTCAATTAAGGAGATGGCAAACGCGAGTCCAAAAGACAAGGTGCCGCCAATCCAGTTTTGGAAAATGTAAATTAACCCAAGCAAACTCCCAAGTACAACGTGACCCGCCGTCATGTTTGCATACAAACGAATTAAGAGGGCAAATGGCTTAATGAACAATCCTAAAATCTCGATAGGAACTAAAATGATATAAATAAAAATCTTTCCTGCCCACGGCATACCGTTTCCTAGTGGATCGAAAATATGCTTCCAATAATCTTTGGTTCCTGTAAAACTGGTAATGATAAATACGATAAGGGCCAAGGCGGTTGTTACCGCAATATTTCCTGTAACATTTATCCCAAGGGGCGTGAGGCCAAATAAATTTAAAAACCATATAAAGAAAAATACAGTTAATAAAAATGGCATGTATTTCTTGTACTTTTTCTCCCCAATATTGGCAATTGCAATGTCATCGCGGATGTATGTTATAATGGGTTCAAAAAACCTACCCGCTCCAGAGGCAATGCCTTGGTTTTTACCATAACTATTGGCTAGAGATTTAAATAAAAAGAACATTAAAAAAGCGGTGATTAGTATCATAAACACCCCTTTAGTGATAGAAAAGTCTAAAGGCGCTGCGTTGGTTGGATGGTTGGCGGCATCATAAGTTATGGTTCCTGCGGCATCTGTTTTATAAATTTTTGCATGTTCTATTTTGTAATAATTACCGTCTACCTGGGCAACCGTTTCACCGTGATGAAACTTTGTAGAAGAAAATACTTTAAGGCCGTTATCCCATAAAATTATAGGCAAGGGAAAACCAACATGGTGCTTTTCTTGGGTTGCATCATCTGTGTATGAGAATAGCCCAAAATCGTGAGAGTCTAATAGGTGATGAGCAATGTAATCTTTTACCTTCTGCTTTCTCTGACTTGGGGTATCTGCAGATGAAGCGGCATCTTTTGTGGCATCCTTGGCAGACATTGTAAATGTCGTTGCCAACAACAGGATTGAAAGTAATTTAACCAATGTATTTTTTTGCATTTTCAGACAATTTAAAGGCACCTTTAAAATCGGGGCAAAAATACATCTAATCCATAAAAAGAAAAAATTATTTTCTTTCTTTTTTCATTCTTGGTTTTTCTGATGGTTTGTGATGGTTGCCTCCAATCAATAAGACCGGTTATTAAGCTCTTTGGAGAGAAAGAAAACCTCCAGGGCAAGACAGGTTGCGTAAGGAACAAAAAAAGCCGCAAACTCACTGGTTTGCATCTGAAAATCTGCATTGTAATGAGGATAAAAAAGGATGAAAAAAACAGCAAACTTTATACCGCTCCCTAACAGAAAAATAAAGGCTGTATTTGATGCTTGCTTATTGAAGTTAGATGCGATAAAATACAAAAGTCCACCAGCAAGCAAATAATTGACTGTGTAAGAGAGCATAATTCTGTTTTGAAAAACAGGCACTTTTAAAAAAAACAATATCCCTGTATGAACCACAAAAAGAACCAATAGTGTTGCTAAAAGAAAGCCTAAAAACCGAACACCAGAAGTTCTCATAAATTACCTATTTATTAAGCCGGTTAGTTTGTTTTAAAACGCCATAAAGAGATAGGGCTACCCCAGATAGTGTGCAAATTATAACATATGTTTTGCCATCACCATAGGTGGCGTCTAACCACTTACCTAGTTGTACAAAAAGGTAAATGACCACACCCATCTGTAGTGCTATGGCAGAAAGGGTGGCCCACCTTCTAATACCATTGGTTGGTTTTTTTGACATGCCCTTGGGTTATTGGGTTAATTGAGTTGCTCTTGTTGTTTGATCATCGGGTGCTTAGCACTATCATACCCTCTGCTTTTTGTGGCCTCAGGTTGGGGGGTCCCTGCTGGCTGCATACTGCAAGTAGCGTTAAATATAGCTCCTGGCTCCACAGAAAGTTTTCCAACCACGACCTCCCCTTTTATAGATGCAGAGCTGCGCAAGGTTAATAAATTAGAAATGGTAAGATTTCCGGTAAAACTTCCGGCTATGTCAGCGTTTTCACAAGAAAGATTTCCTTTAACAATACCGTTTTTTCCTAACACAACCTTAGAGGGTGTTGAGATAGTTCCTTCAACAAAACCATCAATTCTAAAAAACCCATTGGATGTAATGTCTCCGCTAATATGAGTTCCTTCATTGATTCTATTTTGGCTTGCACCTGGTTCTGCAGCAGCGCTATTTGTGTTTTTTTTATCTGAAAACATATCTTTAAGGTGTTTCTTTCTTACTATCTCCCGCTTTTTTTTGACGTTTAAGTTTTTCAATTAAAGCTTTCTTTTTTATTGGGTCTGGGTTTTTATTAGCCTTTAATTTTTCCTCTTTTGTTTTTTTAGTCACTGGGGTGGAGCTTTTCGGAGCTTTTTTTGGATTTAACCTGTAGGCTTCAAGGTTTTTGTGTATTTGAACAATTTGGTAATTCTCTGAAGAAATTCCTAAAAACTCCTTGCTAATGGTTGCTATTTTATTTTTTCTAGCCTCTTTTTGTGGGTTTGCAAAAACCTCTCCAAGACCCTGTGACCCTAATTTTGAATCTAGTCCATGTACCACAACTAAGGTTGTTGTGGGGTTGTAATAATCTACAGAAACAAACATTTTTTCTTGATAATTGTAATACGCAATAGCCTCGCTTAATTGCTTTTTGATGTCTGAAATTTCAGTTTCTTGACTGTTATCAAAGGTATATAGTAATTTAAAATGATCTGATTGGTTGTCTGGTACAAACTGCTTAAACTCAAGCCTTGGAATGGTAGTAGAATACAATAGCTGTGCTTTCTTTCCTTGTGGTGAGTTTGGGTAGGTAAGAGAAACAAAATTCAATGCTTTTTTGTATGCCTGAAAACCATCTTGTCTTGCAATGGCCGTTGCTTTTAATAACTCAAATTTTGGCACGATATCGGTTCCGTTATACAGGGTGATGTATCCATCGCTTTTAGAAATTACTTCAGCATACTTAGATGCTTCAAATGCTTTATAGAGCGTATTGTATTTAAATTCTGGGCTCGAGGCATCAGAGGCCAATTGAACATTTGGGTTTCTTAAAATTTGAGCATATCTAGAATCACTGTGGTTTTGCAGAATATCGTTTTTATACTTTTGGGCTAATCCTTGGTTTTCAAGAAGTCCGTATATTTTGTATAAATTATATTTTGCAGGTAATATCAAACGCTCTTGGGGATTGTAAGTTAATAGCTTTTCTAGCCTGTTGGTCGCCAAATCATACTCTTTAAACTTCTCTTTGTATATCAGCCCTAATTGATAATATGCAAAATCTCGATCTGTTGTCAAGCTGTCTAACACCTTAGGGTCTGAAGGGAGTTGGGCAATGTAGGTTTGTGGGTTAAATATTTCTAGTTCCGCAATGGGTGTTGTGTCTATAATAATGTCTTGGTCTGAATCAAAACCCTTGGATTCTTTCTCAGCCCTTCTCCAATTATCCTCGAGTTTTCTGTCTCCCCAGAGTTTTCTAAATTCTACTTTCCCATAGGCAACGGTAGCGGGTGTATAGAAATAAAATTTTCCTCCAGAGGGGCTTGGCCCACCTGCAGATGTTCGAGAAAATTCGTTATTGATAATAACAGGGCCTTTTTCTGATAATTTTGCAGCAGCTATAGAATCTGCAATGGCTTTAGCCCTCAGGGTATCTGTGTAGTCTTTAAAAAAGGCCAGTTTGTCTGAATCGCTCATTTTTGCAATGCGCAAAATACTATCATTTATTATGGCTATATCCTCATATTTTATGACATCGTCTAGATTTTCACGTTTCTTTGTAACGCGTCGCCACTTTTTTGAGTTTTCTACAAGATTTGTAAGGGTGCTATCATAATAAGCCCCCGCTTGCTTGTACTCAGCATTGTCAAAGTTCATCTCTGCCAAGGTCTGGTAATTGATAGCTTGCAGTGTTTGGTCTTCTTTGAAAGACTTAATGGATTTATTGTAATAAACAACCGCCAAACTATCATTGGTTGTATTTCTGTGGTAGTCTGCAAGGGCATTATAAATCTTGTCTAAATAAGGACGGTTTTCTCTGTCTTTTTCCAAATCGTGCAACAGCTCTAAAAGCAGGACTTGATCTTCTAATTGGTAATTAAAGTTTTTTATTTTTGCCATATAGGCGTTTATCATATACACCCTAGCTGTTTTTCTTTTAAGCCCTATTACTTTGTCAAAAGCAATGTTTGCACTATCCCTGTAATTAAGCTTATTGTATAATTGCCCAATAATGTAAGTGAAGCGCCCTTTTAGCTCATTGTTATTTTCGTATTGAGCGGCAATCTTCATGTAAGGCAGCGCCTGGGGTATAGAATCTAGATTAATCATTGCTTGGGCAATCATTGCATTGGCATCTGCAACCACGGCATCTTCTAGATTTTCTTCTTTGAGCATTTTTTGAAGATTCTCTATGGCGTAATCTTCATTGTTTAATCGAATGTTGGTTTTAGCCTTCCAGATTTTTGCATTATTTACACTGTTACTGGTGGCAGACTTATTTAAAATAAAATTAAACGCATCTAAAGCCGGTATAAAACGATTGTCATAATAACGAGCCTTTCCTAAAAGCATGTAAGCCTCATCTATTTGTGGATTGTACTCTTTGCCACCAATATACATGGAATGTTTTTGGATGGCCTTAACTGCTTTTTCTTCTGCGGTGTTAAAATTTGGATCTTTTGAATCTGTATCAAAACCATTTTGGTCTATAGCTTCGATTCGCTCTACAGGGAGAATTTGATAGAAATCATCACGGTAGGTTTGTGAAAGGGCTTCTTTTCCTTGTAAAAAGGCATTGTTCCCATTAAACAAGGTGTTATACTGAGTAGATACCGCATGAAAGTTTTTGTTTAAAAAGGTGTCTTTTTTTCTTGAACACGCCGTTAGAGCGATCATGGCCAATAAAAAAAGAGAGGTATATTGTATGGGCTTCAAAATGTGCTTGTTTTGTGAGTTATAATAACTTAAAACCTTTGTTTTTAGTATATAAACTGGTAATAGAGTGGTAAAAATACGTTTCTTTTTGGTTTTTGGTTAAAATTTTACTCGAAAATGAGATTTTAGCCTACAGATATGACGGGCTTTGATTGATAAAATTATTCTATTTTTGTGCTACAAATACACTTACACAATGGAAGTTTTCAATTACCTAAATGGCCAGGGTGGTTTTCTAATTTTAGCCTTTGTAGTGGTAGTGATTGTCTTGTACAGAAAATATAAAAGCTATCGCTATTTTAAAGACATGAAAAAAGCTAGAAAAAATAAGCAAAAGTAACCTATCTTTGCCCCATGAGTTTGATACGTATTACCAAGAAATTTTCTTTTGAAACCGGCCATGCACTTTATGGATATGACGGAAAATGCCGCAATGTTCACGGCCATAGTTACAAGCTCTCTGTCACTGTTATTGGAGAGCCAATTACCGACCCCTCTCATGTCAAATACGGAATGGTTATAGACTTTACCGATCTAAAAAAAATAGTGAAAGAAGAAATTGTTGATGTTTTTGATCACGCAACTGTTTTTAACAAAAATACCCCGCATGTTGAGCTTGCAAAAGAACTCGGTGATCGAGGCCATAGTGTGCTGCTTGTAGATTACCAACCCACAAGTGAGATGATGGTACTTGATTTTGCCCAAAAAATAAAAACCCGCCTTCCAAAACAAACAAAATTGTTCTCTTTAAAATTACAAGAAACCGAGACAAGCTATGCAGAATGGTGTGCTGGTGATAATTAAACAGTGCCTATTGCTATCCACTCAATGCTTTTATCTAAGGCTCCAAAGTGGCCATTGTTAAATTTCCAACTATATTTGAACCATGCAAATTCCTCCAGGAAAAAAAATATATTTCTCTAGCGACAATCATCTGGGTGCTCCTACCCCTGCTGAGAGTCTTCCCAGAGAACAAAAATTTGTGCGTTGGCTAGACCTAGTCAAAAAAGACGCAGCTGCTATTTTTTTATTAGGTGATCTATTTGATTTTTGGTTTGAGTACAAAACTGTTGTTCCCAAGGGTTTTGTGCGAGTATTAGGCAAGCTAGCCGAGATCAGTGATAGTGGAATTCCTATTTATTTTTTTGTTGGAAATCATGATCTTTGGATGGGCGATTATTTTGAAAAAGAACTTAATATACCAACCTTTAGAGATGTAAAAGAGTTCACTTTTAATAATAGCGTTTTTCTCATTGGCCATGGTGACGGAAAAGGACCCAAAGACATGGGCTACAAACGAATGAAAAAAGTATTTACCAATCCTGCCTTTAAGTGGCTTTTTAGGTGGTTTCATCCAGAACTAGGAATGCGTTTAGCGCAATACCTTTCTGTTAAAAATAAACTCATATCTGGAGATGATGATAAATTATTTTTAGGAGATCAGCAAGAGTGGCTCGCTCAGTATGCAAAAAGAAAGCTAGAGACAAAACACTATAACTACTTTATCTTTGGTCATCGCCATTTAGCCATGAAAATACCCCTTAGCGACACCAGTACCTATTTCAATTTAGGTGATTGGATTTCGCAATACACCTATGGTGTTTTTGATGGTAAAGAATTTACTATCCAAGAGTTTGAAGCTACAAAAACTAACTAGGATGTATATCTTTTATTCTTAGTTGCAGACTCACTTTACCTTGCCATTGGTTTTCATCTATGCAAAACACCGCTTTGAAAGGAAGCTTTCTGCACGCTGTATCTTTTTTGTCTCCAAGGCCAAAACCAATTCCTACAATAGGGGCTGAATCTACTTGTTTTACCGTAAGGCGCAGATGGCTTTTGTCTGCTCCTACACGTTTCCCGTATCCGGTGTCTTTGAGGTTCTGGGTCATAAATACAGGCTGTCTGTTTCCTGGGCCAAAAGGGGCAAATTGTTTTAAAATTCGATGAAATTTTGGAGTAATATCTGTCAAGTCTAGTTGGGCGTCAATATTAATTTCTGGACTCAGTAGTTTTGGGTCTATGGTTTGAGAAACTACCTTTTCAAACTGCACCTTAAAATTTGGATATTCTTTTTCTTGAAGGGTGAGTCCGGCAGCATATTTATGGCCTCCAAACTGCTCAATATACTGCGCGCAACCCTCTAAGGCATTGTACACATCAAATCCTTTTACAGAGCGAGCAGAGGCCGCTAAGGTATCTCCGCTTTTTGTGAAAACAAGCGTTGGGCGGTAGTAGGTTTCTATCAATCTTGAAGCTACAATACCTATAACCCCTTTATGCCAATGCTCTTTATAGACAACCGTTGTGTTGTTTGTCTGCTCGCCGGCTTGAGATATTTGTTCTAGTGCCTCTTTGGTGATTTGTTTGTCTGCGTCTTTCCTATCTGCGTTAAAGAGCTCTATTTCACTTGCCCATTGGGCAGCGCTTTGGGGATCTGTTTCAACTAGAAGGCTAACAGCATGATTTCCATGCTTCATCCTGCCGGCTGCATTAATTCTTGGAGCAATGATAAAAACAACATCTGTAATGGTCAAGGTGCTTTTGTTGACCTGTTTTAATATGGCTTGGTATCCTACCCTTGGGTTGCTGTTGATCACCTGCAGGCCATAATAGGTCAATACTCTATTTTCTCCCGTAACAGGAACAATATCTGCGCCAATGGCAGTGGCAACAAGATCTAGATACAATACTAAATCTTCTATGGACTGCCCGCGCCTAGATCCAAGAGCTTGGATAAGTTTAAACCCAACTCCACAACCACAAAGCTCTTTGTAAGGGTAGGAGCAGTCTTCTCTTTTGGGATCTAAAACTGCAACTGCTTTAGG
>CATEMS010000124.1 GCA_949507465.1 Flavobacteriaceae bacterium | reverse complement strand
TTTTAAAAGCCTTAGAAGAGTGGAGTGCCGAAATTGGCTTTGGCGAAGCCATCTTAGAAACAGGAAAAGCACAAATTGAAGCCCTTTCTTTTTATCCTAAACAAGGCTATCTAGTAGTCCCTAACTTTCCTCCCTATAAAGGGATTGAAAATTCTGTTTGCTTTAAAAAAACCCTTTAGAAATAAGCCCTTTCTCTTTCTGGAGCTTATCTTTACTTAAATGCTCATTATGGATGTAAAAGACGCTAACGGAAACAAACTGCTAGACGGAGATACCGTTAAATTGATAAAGGATTTAAAACTCAAGGGAACCTCAACAATATTAAAAAGAGGCACGACAGTAAAAAACATTCGTTTAACCGATGATGCTAATGAGATTGATTGTCGTATAAATAAGATGAGTCTTGTCTTAAGAACAGAATTTGTTAAAAAATAACTGCTTCTTTTTTATTATCTTTCTTCTATAAAAGAACCCGTATTGAAACAGTCTCATTTTAAAAACATCCTCGTTGGTTTTGCGTTTTCCCCTAACCTTAAGGCAAATGTGTTTGAAGCCATGCGCATGGCTTCATTCTTAAAAGGAAACCTGTATTTTCTGCACGTTGGAGAAAAAACCGCAGCAAAAGAAAAAACCTTTCAAGACATTTTAGGCGAGGCCCCTGAAAAGCCTGATAAAATAAGTGTTTTGTGGGAAGAAGGTAAAGCAGTAGACACCATTCTCAACCATTGTAAACTACATCAAATAGACCTCTTGTTGTTAGGGGCACTGCAGCGAGAAAATATGGTGAAGTTTTACTTAGGTTCGATTGCGCGTAAAATTACCCGTAAAGCCCCTTGCTCTGTCTTGTTGCTGATTAGTCCTTCTGTCGAAAGAGTCCCCTCTCAACATATCGTTGTCAATGCATTTGAAAGCCCGCAAACAGAAGACACTATTTGCTCTGCCTTTGAATTTGCTTATGCGCTGGGTACCCCAAAAATAACTTTAGTTGAAGAAATTAGTCGATCTGAGGTTGACGTCGCTGTAGACGATGACCGCAGTCTGCGTCGCGCCACCCTAAAAAAAGAAAAAATCAAACGGCGTGAAATTTCTCGTGTTAACGATATCCTAGCGCGTGTACCAACAGAAATTAAAGAAAACATTACGATTGCTTCTCAAAGTATTTTTGGCACTAGAGGTTATTCTATTGGTCATTATGCTCGAATCGCTAGAGCAGATCTCTTGGTCATGAATGCAAAAGAAAGTCGTACTTCTTTTCTCTCTCGCATCTTCCCCAAAGATTTAGAACATATCCTCTCTGAAATACCGACAGATGTATTAATCGTTCAAAAGAATAAAACATGAATAGAAAAGCGTCTCTTCAAGGGTTTTTAGGAGATTTACCCAAAAACCTCTTTGCCGGTTTTGTGGTTTCTCTTGTCGCTTTACCACTGGGCTTAGGACTAGCCCTCGCTTCTGAAGCCCCTCCTATCTCCGGAGTGATTGCTGCTGTAGTGGGAGGGGCTGTTGTGGCCCTTTTAGGAGGATCTCAACTCACCATTACTGGTCCAGGAAATGGCCTTGTCATTGTATTATTATCTGCCATTACCACCTTGGGGGGTGGAGATTTATATCAAGGTTACCTCTTTACGCTGGCTGCCATTGTTTGCTCTGGTGCATTAATGTTCTTATTTGGTGTTTTTAGACTCGGTGCTTTAAGTGAGTTTTTTCCTTCTTCTTCACTACAAGGAATGCTAGCAGCGATTGGAGTGGGTATCTTAGCCAAACAAGTTCATGTGATGCTAGGAGTTACCAGTATTAGTGGTGCCCCTCTTGATATTTTGGCACAAGTGCCAAAAACACTACAATACTTAGTCAACAACCCCAGCATTAATATCCTTTTACCCGCTGCACTAGGGTTGTTTTCGCTTTTAATTTTGGTCTTTTATTCTAAGCTAAGAAGTCCGATTTTCCAGCTTGTCCCAGCGCCTATGTGGGTGGTTTTAGTCGCCATAGGTTTAACGTATTATTATGAAATCATTGTACAGTCGCCTTTTCCTATTGCTCCTGCATTAATGATTCAATTACCCGAAAATGTTTTGAGTAATCTCCCTTTTCCTGATTTTAGCTTACTCTTTACCATGCCTTTTATTGGTACAGTACTTTCTATTACACTTATCGCAAGTATCGAAACCCTTTTAAGTATAAAAGCCGTGAATAAACTCGATCCAGAAAAAAGGCGA
>CATEMS010000123.1 GCA_949507465.1 Flavobacteriaceae bacterium | reverse complement strand
TTCTCATCCTGGGCATGAATTGTACAATGATATGATAAATCCAACCTACGGCTACGGAGGTATGTTGACCATTGATGCAGGAAGTCTTGAAAAAGCCAATAAACTAATGGAGCTAATGCAAGAGAAAAATTTAGGCTATCTTGCGGTGAGTTTAGGATTTTACAAAACATTATTTAGCGCACCAGGCACCTCAACATCTTCTGAAATACCAGAAGAAGAACAAGCACAAATGGGGCTTACAGAAGGGCTTATTCGCTTCTCTATTGGTCTTGATGATGATATAGAACGCACCTACCAACTCATGCGTCAATGCATGAAAGAGGTTGGTGTCTTATAATACCTCTCAAAAAAACAACTAAAAGAGAGCTAATAAATCAAAATATAGCTCTCTTTTTGATTTGCATACATCTTTACAAAATCGTAACATTACAAAACAAATAAAAAGCGGTACCATGTCACAAGAGAATCTCTCAGATATTGAAATTAAAGAGCAAAAAATCAAAGATAACCCACAACTAAGCATTTGGGAGGCACTTCTACCAGTTGTGTTATTAATGTCTTTGCTAGCTTATAATATTTTCTTTAAAGACGGGGCTTGGCTTGGTGATTACTCCAACCAATTTATCTTACTTATTGGCGGTGGAGGTGCTTTAATTGTTGGTCTTTTCAACAAGGTATCTGTTGGGGTTATGATCAGGGAGGTCCTTGAAAATCTTAAAAGTGTATACAAGCCTATTTTAATTTTAATGCTTGTTGGAGCCTTGGCTGGAACTTGGCTTGTGAGCGGTATTATCCCCGCCATGGTGTATTATGGCTTACAGGTATTGAGTCCAGAAATATTTTTACCCGCCTCCGTTATCATCGCGGCTATTATATCTATCGCTACAGGAAGCTCTTGGACTACCTCAGCTACCGTTGGCATTGCCCTTGTTGGTATAGGAACAGCCCTTGGTATTGATCCAGGAATGATTGCAGGAGCTGTGATCTCTGGAGCCTATTTTGGAGATAAAATGTCTCCACTTAGTGATACCACAAATCTTGCACCCGCCATGGCAGGTACAGATTTATTTACACACATAAAATACATGGCTTATACCACTGTGCCAACTATCACAATCACTCTTGTTGTATTTTCTATTTTAAGTATGACCATAGAAACCTCTGGTGAGGCAGATATAAGCAACCTTTTACAAACCATAGAGGCAACATTTAATACCACAGGATGGTTATTTTTAGTTCCTCTTTTAGTGATTGCACTTATTGTACTTAAAATAAACCCACTAATATCTCTGTTAAGTGGAGTTGTCTTTGCTGCAATTTTTGCAGTTATTTTTCAACCAGAAATTTTAGTTAGGGTTTCTGATTCAACAATTGGAGCACTTTCTCAAGCTATCTTAAGTGACACTGCTATAGAAACACCTAATGAAACTTTAAATGAGTTATTTAGCTCTGGTGGGCTTGTTGGTATGTTATGGACTATTTTACTTATTACCGCTGCCATGGTTTTTGGGGGTGTTATGGACGGTATTGGCGCACTGGCCAGCATTACAAAGGCATTACTGAAAATGGCCTCCAGTGTATTTGGTTTGTTTGCAACCACAGTAGTAAGTTGTTTTGGATTAAATGTAATAGCAAGTGATCAATACCTTGCACTGGTTATACCTGGGAAAATGTTTAAAAAGGCCTACCAAGACAAAAATCTTGCTCCAGAAAATCTATCAAGAACTCTCGAAGATTCTGGTACGGTCACCTCTGTACTTATACCGTGGAATACATGTGGAGCCTACCAAAGTGATGTGCTAGGAGTTGGTGTTGGTGAGTATTTTATGTTTGCTATCTTTAACTGGCTTAGCCCATTTATGACGCTTATATTTGCAGCATTTAAGATAAAAATTAAAATGTTAAAACCCCCTAAACAAGCATCATTATAAAACTTTACAAAATCATACAAATATGGCTCACATAACGCTTGGTGGAAATCCTGTAACCACCGTTGGAACACTCCCTAAAATTGGAACAACAGCTCCAGATTTTACCCTTACAGCTGCAGATTTATCCTCAAAGAGTATGTCAGATTTTTCAGGTAAAAGAAAAATATTAAACATCTTCCCTAGTGTGGATACGGCGGTGTGTGGAGCTTCAATAAAAAATTTTAACACTCGTGGGGCAGCTCTTGAAAACACACAAGTACTTTGTATCTCCAGAGACCTACCTTTTGCTCAAGCGCGTTTTTGTGCAGCAGAAGCAATTGACAATCTTGAAATGCTAAGTGACTTTAAATACGGGAGTTTTGGAGACGCTTACGGGCTTACCATGGCAGATGGTCCATTTGCTAATTTACACGCCAGGGTTGTTATTGTTTTAGATGAAAAAAATACTGTCTTATACTCAGAACAGGTTTCAGAGATTGGTCAAGAACCAAATTACCAAGCTGCTCTGGATGCTCTAATTTAAAAGGGGGCTTTAAAAAAACGACTTTTAGCGTATATTTAATTTTTAATAGTTGAAAATTATTATTTAAAAATAAAATACAATAGAACTCATAACAATTTGTATTTTTGTTTGAGACACCTCATACTTCATGGCTTTAAAGAAAACAAATAGACCAAAAAAACAAAAACAGCCAAGAAAACCCATCTCCCTTTCTTTATCTAAACAGCAAAAAGTATTGCTTGGAAGTTTCTTAGCCCTTCTTGGGATTGCGTTTTTATTTTCTTTTACGTCTTTTCTTTTTACTTGGCAGGCAGATCAAAGCATTGTAGGAATTGCAGATAGAGACTTAAAAACAGAAAACTGGCTTAGTACTTTTGGGAGTAACATTGCATATGTGTCTATATATCAAGGATTTGGTATTGCGGGGTATATTTTTGCTGGCTTGATGACCCTAACAGGGGTCTACCTGTTTTTTGATTTGACAAAAAAACGACTGAGAAAGTTCTGGTTTTGGGGTACATTATTGATGATATGGCTCTCTGTATTTTTTGGTTTTTTTAGCGGTAATAGTTCTATTTTAAGTGGTGTTATCGGATTTGAGTTAAATGATCTTATGCAAGACTACATGGGTTTTATTGGAACGGTACTCTCCATGACATTCTTTGCTATTGTATATTTAGTGGTACGGTTGGGTATAACTCCAGATAAAATTATCAGTAGTTTAAGAAAAACAAAAAAAGACATCGCCGATGATTTCAACCAGTCTCCTACTACTTTAGATGTAAATCAGGCAAACACCCCTACTGATGTTGATACAGATAGCAATCTTACAACCCAAACAGAAATTCCCTTACAAACAACTA
>CATEMS010000122.1 GCA_949507465.1 Flavobacteriaceae bacterium | reverse complement strand
ATTTATCTGAAGATCCTACACTTTCAAAAAAGTCATTTTTAATAACATTTTCAGGGGTATAAGACCCTGTTCCCTTTATATAAGCATTTGTCATAAACTATATTTAACCAACAAAATTCTCTCTTTTTTTTAATAATAAAAAAGAAAAATAGATTAATTAACAATCAATAAAAGATTGAAAAAAATAGATGTTCAAAATAAAGATTATGATAATTTTTGATGTTTTTAGTGCCTTAAAATAGAAGTATTGATAATTAATAAACATATTTTTTTTAGTAATTCTGTTTCTCAAAAGTATTTTTCACCTCATTTATGACAAAAAAACTCAAATAAAGTGTGTTTTATATATTTTCAAAAAAAAAGAGCCTTTTTAAAAGGCTCTTTCATTGTAAAATTGATATAGTCTTTAAGACTCCTCTTCAGAAGCTTGTTCATCAGCTTGCATTTGAGCACCTTTTTGGATGGCATTGAGCATTCCTCCAAGATCAAACCAATCTCCACCACCTATAATTTTACCATCTTTAAAATTAAAAGCATGGTAGGTAGTGATGCTTACTTTTTGACCTGTTGCAGTATGCACCGCTGTCCAAGTACCATAGGTACGTGTGCTTCCGTCTGGTAATCCAGTTTCTGGATCTACACCAGGCAACCAATAATCTGCAGCAAAGTTCATGCCTTCAAACTCGGTATGGTAATTAACCACAGCTTGTTTAATTTCATCCATTCCTGCCATCGGGGCACCGTAAACTGGTAAGTGCCACTCAATATCTGGATGAATGTAATCCCACATTGCCTCTGCATTTTCTTGTTGATGTAAGTTAAAGTACGTTTTTGCAAGCTCTGTATTTGCCATAAAATCTTTATGGTTCCCTGTTGTACAACCAGTTAGGGCTACTGATAAAAATAAAATCATTAATTTTTTCATAATATATAATTGTTTGATGAAATTTAAATTTAACAAAATTTTATTGTAAAAACCTTATTTGAGTTTCATTTATATTTTGTGCAGGTATACGTGAAACTTGTACCAAGTAGAGGTACCACACCGTAAAGAAGTTATTTTGGTGTAACTAGAAAGTAAAAACAAATGTTTCTCAGCCCGTTTTTAGTACAGGAGGTGCATTTTAGATTTGTCTTCCCACTTTGCTTTATAAGCGGCATCTACAAAGAAAATTTTTAGATCTGCTTTATAAGCTGCATCCTCAAAATATATTTTCTTATCTGCCTTGTAGTTTGCATCTGTGAAAAACCATTTTCCATCATTTTTACCTGCTTTGTATTGTGCATCTACCCTAAATACAAGTAAATCTGCTTGGTAGGATTGATCAACAACATATACCTTAACATCAGCTTTATAAGATTGATCTACTGAAAATATTTTTTGTGCACTTACCCTAGTGCTTAAAAGAGTCAAACTAATAATAAAAAAGAATATTCTCATGGTGTAGGTATTAACGCAGTTTTGGATACTTGGTAGGATTTGCCTCATGCATCATTTCATACACTTTTTCAAATACATCTTCACTAGAGGGCTTGCTAAAGTAATCTCCATCAGTACCATAGGCTGGACGGTGTTGTTTTGCTGTTAGCGTTTGTGGTTTGCTGTCTAGGTGCTCATAGGCATTTTGTTGATCTACAATATGTTGTAGAATATAAGCGGAGGCTCCTCCTGGAACATCCTCATCAATAACCAGTAATCTATTTGTTTTCTCAACACTCTTTACGATTTGATGGTTTATATCCAGGGGCAATAAAGATTGAACATCAATAACCTCTGGATCAATACCAACTTGTTGAAGCTCTTTGACAGCTTGCTCAATAATACGTAGTGTACTTCCGTAAGACACCAAAGTAATGTCTGTGCCTTGTTTTATGGTTTCTATCACACCAATTGGTGTTTTAAATTCTCCAAGATTTGTTGGTAATGGTTCTTTTAATCTGTACCCATTTAGACATTCTACAACCAAAGCCGGCTCGTCTGTTGCAAGAAGTGTATTATAAAAACCAGCCGCTTTTGTCATATCTCTTGGAACTAGAATATACATACCTCGTAGCAAATGAATCAAACCACCCATTTGGGATCCACTGTGCCAAATCCCCTCTAGCCTGTGTCCTCGTGTCCTAACTATTAAAGGTGCTTTTTGTTGTCCATTAGATCTGTATCTTACCGTTACCAAATCATCGCTCATAATTTGCAAGGCGT
>CATEMS010000121.1 GCA_949507465.1 Flavobacteriaceae bacterium | reverse complement strand
CTCAGTAGGGGCACAGGGTAATGCCATTGGAGGTTTGTCTGTAGGAGAGCCTGCCCATGAGATGTATGAAATGACTCAAGTGGTTACAGCTATTTTACCAAAGGATAAGCCCAGATACCTAATGGGGGTAGGAACTCCAATCAACTTACTGGAGAATATCGCCCTGGGAATTGATATGTTTGATTGTGTGATGCCCACAAGAAATGGTAGAAATGGCATGCTTTTCACCGCTCACGGGACTATTAATATAAAAAACAAAAAATGGGAGGCAGATTTCAGCGCGATTGATGAGATGGCAATTACTTGGGTAGATACAGAGTATAGTAAAGCGTATTTACGTCATTTGTTTACTGTAAATGAAATGCTAGGTAGGCAAATTGCTACCATACATAATCTAGGTTTTTATTTATGGTTGGTTCGTCAGGCAAGAAAGCATATCTTAGCAGGAGACTTTACGCCATGGAAAAACAAAATGGTAAAACAAATGGATAAAAGGCTCTAAGCAAATATATAATGTTAAGCATACTCGATAAGTATATTATAAAACAGTATTTAGGAACATTTGTGCTCCTATTGCTGCTTTTTATACCTATTGGTATTATTGTAAATCTTGCTGAGAAAATTGATAAAATTTTAGAAAACGAAGTGCCCTTTATGGAGGTAGTCACCTATTATGTTGACTTCACTATTTACTTTGCCAATTTATTATTTCCCTTGTTTTTATTTTTATCCGTTATTTGGTTCACCTCCAAACTGGCTAATAACACAGAGATTATTGCTTTTTTGAGCAGTGGTGTTTCTTACTATCGTTTTTTAAGACCGTATATAATTGGTGCCACCATTGTGTGTATTGCAGCTTTTATTCTAGGGATGTTCATTGCTCCAAAAGCCAGTCAAGGTTTCAATGAGTTTTCATTTAAGTATTTAAAAAAAGGCCGGCAGGATCGTGAAAAATCTAACGTATATAGACAAATTAATGACAATGATTATATATATGTGAGCTACTTTAATGTTTCAGAAAAAAGTGGGAGTAATTTTACCCTTGAACATTTCGAGGACAAAAAAATGACCTACAAATTAGCGGCCAGCAGAATTAAATTTAACGAAAAAGATAGCACATACTCTTTGTTTAATTACACAAAAAGAAGCGTTGGGTTAGATAATGATCGTATTGAACGAAAAAAAAGATTGGATACCGTCTTTAGTTTTGATCTTGATGATTTAACTCCTGTAAAATATATTGCTGAAACACTTAATCTACCTGAGCTAAACAATTTTATCTCAAGTGAAAAGAAGAAAGGATCCTCATTTATAAGCTCCTATGAAGTGGTGCGTCACAAACGTTGGAGTTTGCCTGTATCTGCTTACATATTGACCATCATTGCAGTAGCAGTTTCTTCTGTTAAACGTCGTGGGGGTATGGGTGTAAACCTTGCCATTGGGATTGCCATTGGTATGATTTTTATTTTCTTTGATAAAATATTTGGAACGCTGGCTGCCAAGAGTGATTTTTCACCTTTTGTAGCATCTTGGGCACCAAATATTGTGTTTGCTATTTTAGCCATTTATTTGTTACGTAATGCCAAACGCTAAACTCCTTAATTACCTACACTTACATTTTATAGTCTTTATTTGGGGCTTTACAGCTGTACTTGGCGCACTTATAAGTATTGATGCTCTTGGATTGGTTTGGTTTAGAATGAGCATTGCATCTTTACTAATCTTGGCATGGATAGGGTATAAGAAAATACCGCTAACCTTTGGTAGAAAAACCATGTTAACTTTTCTGCTTGCTGGAGCTATTATTGCCTTACATTGGCTTGCTTTTTTTGGTGCCATTAAGGCAGCCAATGTTTCTGTAACCCTAGCAATAATGTCAACAGGTTCTTTCTTCACTGCTTTTTTGGAACCTGTTTTTTTTAAAAGAAAAATTATATGGTATGAAGTTGTGTTTGGTCTTATTGTGGTATTGGGTTTGTATGTAATTTTTCAGGTAGATGGAGATTACTCTTGGGGTATTGTACTGGCACTGATATCCTCATTTTTGGGAGCTCTTTTTTCTGTTATTAATGGGAAGTTGGCCGTTCAGTATGATGCCAGTGCCATTTCATTTTACGAGCTGTTTTTTGGTCTTTGTTGTATTTCTTTATACCTTTTTTTTAATGGAAGTTTTGATGCTTCATTTTTCAACTTAAGTAGTTCAGACTGGGGCTATTTGTTTATACTTGCCTCGGGATGTACAGCCTATGCATTTATTGCCTCTGTGCACGTCATGAAATGGATTAGTCCCTACACCCTTATGCTAACTATCAATATGGAACCTGTATATGGTATTGTGTTAGCACTTTTGATTCTTGGAGACTCAGAGAACATGGGTCCTGAATTCTATTACGGTGCAGCTATTATTATTTTGACGGTGTTGGCAAACGGAATTATTAAAACAAAATTAAAAAGAAATTAAAAAATTAAAGCAGTTCAATACATAGGCTTCAAACAAAATTTTATCTTTGTGAAAACTAGTCATACAACCTATTGAAAAACCATTATGGAATACCTAGATTTTGAACTACCTATTAAAGCCTTACAAGAGCAGTATGAAAAGGCCTGCCAAATCGGGGAGGATAATGATGTAGACGTTACAAATACATGTAAGCAAATTGAAATAAAATTAGAGGAAACTAAAAAAGAGATATACAAAAACATTTAACCCTGGCAACGTGTACAATTATCACGTCATCCAAATAGACCTTATACCATGGATTACATACATGCAATTTGTGGCGAGAGTTTCGTTGAATTACATGGTGATCGTAGCTTTAAAGATGACAAAGCAATGGTAGGAGGTCTAGGAAAGATTGCAGACCAGACTTATATGTTTATTGGCCAACAAAAGGGATACAACACCAAAACTCGTCAATACAGAAACTTTGGGATGGCCAACCCTGAGGGATACAGAAAAGCATTACGCCTTATGAAATCTGCCGAGAAATTTGGCGTTCCTGTAGTATGTCTTGTTGATACTCCCGGTGCCTATCCAGGCCTAGAGGCAGAAGAGCGTGGCCAAGGAGAAGCAATAGCAAGGAATATTTTAGAAATGACCCGCCTTAAAGTGCCAATTATTGTACTAATTATAGGGGAGGGTGCCAGTGGTGGAGCCTTAGGGATTGGTGTGGGTGACCGCGTTTTAATGCTTGAAAATACCTGGTATTCTGTGATTTCTCCAGAGAGCTGCTCTTCTATATTGTGGCGTAGCTGGGAGTTTAAAGAGCAGGCTGCTGAAGCCTTAAAACTAACGGCCACAGATATGAAAAAGCAAAAACTCATTGATGTAATTATCAAAGAACCTCTTGGAGGGGCTCATGCAAACAAAGCAAAAACATTTACCACTGTTGCAAATGCAATTACCAAGCATTACAATCAATTAAAAGACTTATCACCAAAAGATTTAGTAACCCAACGCATGGATAAATATTCTCAAATGGGAGTCTATAATCAATAAAGCTAGTGGTAGCAATACATGTTAAAATCTGAGGCAGCAGTCTCAGATTTTTTTTATGCTTATTAACAAAATTTGAGAGTTTTCAACAATTAAATTGTTGATGACTGGTTAACAGAAGCACTAGAAAAAAAAGCAAGTCATTATCACAATTTCTTTACATTCGTTATATGGAAAAATTGCAAACTAACTCCCCCTACAAAAAACGTACTTCTCAAGTAATTAACCTAGAGAAGGGGAAAATACCTCCACAAGCTACTGATTTAGAAGAAGTTGTGCTTGGAGCTATGATGATTGATAAAAAAGGGGTTGATGAGGTTATTGATATATTAAATCCAGATGTATTTTACAAAGAAGCACACCAACACATATTTGAGGCCATAAACACTTTATTTGTAGAAAGCCAACCTGTAGACTTATTAACCGTTTCGCAGCAGTTAAAGAAAATGCAAAAGCTTGAACTCTCTGGTGGAGAATTTTATCTAATTCAGCTCACTCAAAAAGTCTCATCTTCTGCTCATATTGAGTTTCATGCCCGAATCATACTTCAAAAATACATACAAAGGAGTTTGATTAAAATATCCAATGAAATTATTGAGGATTCTTACAACGTATCTACAGATGTTTTTGACCTTTTGGACTCTGCCGAGAGCAAACTGTATGACATTACCCAGGGTAATATCAAACGCTCAAGTGAAACGGCCCAGGATCTGGTTATTCAAGCCAAAAAAAAGATTGAAGAAATTGCAAATAAAGAAGGTTTATCTGGAATTCCATCAGGCTTTACAGAGGTTGATAAGCTCACCTCTGGATGGCAACCTAGTGATTTAATAATTATTGCGGCGCGTCCTGGTATGGGTAAAACAGCTCTAACTCTCTCCATGGCACGCAACATAGCAGTAGAGCACAATGTGCCTGTTGCGTTCTTCTCTTGCGAGATGTCTTCTGTTCAGTTAATTACCAGATTAATATCTAGTGAAACAGGACTTTCTTCAGAAAAATTAAGAACTGGTAACCTAGAGAAGCATGAATGGGAGCAGTTAAATGTGAAGGTAAAAGGTCTTGAGAAGGCCCCTTTGTTTATAGATGACACTCCTTCTCTATCAATTTTTGATTTGCGTGCTAAGGCTAGACGTCTTGCCTCACAACATGGTGTCAAAATAATTATGATTGATTACTTGCAATTAATGACTGCTGGAGGAGGGAAAAATACTGGAAATCGTGAACAAGAAATATCTACCATATCTAGAAACCTAAAAGCACTAGCAAAAGAATTGAATGTTCCGGTAATAGCCCTTTCACAACTATCGCGTGCTGTAGAAACTCGAGGAGGTTCTAAAAGACCCCTTTTGAGTGACTTACGTGAATCTGGGGCAATCGAGCAAGATGCAGACATTGTATCCTTTATTTACCGTCCAGAATATTATAAAATTGAAGAATGGGATGACGAGCAGCATACCCCTACAGACGGACAAGGTGAGTTTATAGTTGCAAAGCACCGTAATGGAGGTCTAGATGAAATACGTCTCAAATTTGTAGGTCATTTAGGTAAGTTCGAAAATTTAGATACCTTTCCTTTTTCCAATGAAATAGCATCAAGCATGAATAATGCTGCAAATGATGATACCTTTAAAACCACTGATTTTCCATCTGCTGAGGATGCCTTTGGAACAAACCCTAGTGACGACCTTCCTTATTAAGTCTGAACACCCTGGTTTTGAGTATTTTAAAATGATGTTCTGACTTTCATTTTTAAAACTTTACATTTCTTTTTCCATCCAAATCTTTGGCTTAAATATTGTCGTTATATTTACAACATGGTCAAGTTATTCACCTTTCTATTTTTATGTCTTTTTAGTCTGCAGAGCTATGGCTCTTATATTCTCATCCCTATGGATGAGGCCACTCAAAAAGAACACTTAAAAGCCTATGGTATGACCTACTGGGTACTTGAGAGAAACGTGAAGGCCAAATGGCTACTTAATTATAGAGGAGGCACTTTTTTAATGCCAGACAATGATCAGATTCGCAAAGAATGTCAAATTCGAGGCGTTTCTTTTGAGGTTATTAGTGATAGCAAAGCGGCTCAAATATTAAATCAAATCAGTAGTCCTTCTCAAAATATGGAAGCTGTGGTGTTAGAAAAAGCACCTAAAATTGCAGTGTATTCTCCAAAAGGGAATCAACCATGGGACGATGCTGTTACCATGGTGTTGACCTATGCAGAAATACCCTATACTACTGTTTATGATCAAGAGGTTTTAAAGGATGAGTTGCTACTTTATGATTGGTTGCACCTTCACCATGAAGATTTTACAGGACAATATGGGAAATTTTATAGAGCCTACAGATCCGCACCCTGTTATATTGCCCAAAAGAACAAATCTGAAGCACTGGCCGCCACTTTGGGCTACGCGAAAGTTTCTCAACAAAAAAGGGATGTAGCTCTGAAAATAAGGGATTTTGTTGTAGGTGGAGGTTTTATGTTTGCCATGTGTAGTGCCACAGATAGTTTTGATATTGCCCTTTCTGCTCAAGGAGTAGATATTTGTGAACCCATGTTTGATGGAGATGCTAGTGAAGCCAATTATCAAAGTAAAATAGATTTCAAACAAACTTTTGCATTCAAAGATTATATACTGGAGAGAAGCCCAATGGTATATGAATTTTCTTCCATAGATATGACCTCAAAGAGAAAGATTCCAAAACAAACAGATTACTTTTCATTAATGGACTACTCTGCTAAGTGGGATCCAATACCAACCATGCTTGTCCAAAACCATACCTCACTGGTAAAAGGGTTTATGGGCCAAACAACCAGTTATGCACCCTCTCAAATCAAATCAAATGTTTTAGTGATGGGCGCTCACAGCTCAAGTGGTGAGGCTAGATATATCCACGGCATTAAAGGAAAAGGATTTTTTACTTTTTATGGAGGTCATGATCCAGAAGATTACCAACATAGAGTAGGAGACCCAAAAACAGAATTAGCCTTGCACCCAAATTCTCCAGGATATAGGTTGATACTAAACAATGTACTGTTTCCGGCCGCAAAAAAGAAAAAACAAAAGACTTGATTTATTTATGTAAAGACAATAAATATGCAGCTGCTTGGAAAGGACTTGTTGTAGCATTTGCTAATGCCTTAAGTTGTTGTTTTAACGCACGTTTAATTTTTGGGTTGTCGTAAAAATCACTTTTTAGTCTGTTTTCTATAGTTTGTAGCATCCAAAAATGCTGCTGTTGTTCTCTTTTGGATGTAAAATAACCCGAATCCTTCATTTGCGTTACATACTCATTTATTAGGTCAAGGGCTTCTTGAATCCCTTGATTTTTTAGAGCACTACAGGTGATGGTTTTTGCAATCCATCCATTGTCTTTTGGAGGATATAAATGCAAAGCTCGGTTAAATTCTGTTTTAGCTAGTTTTGCCGCTTTGAGATTCTCACCATCTGCTTTGTTAATGATTATGGCATCGGCCATTTCCATGATACCACGTTTAATACCCTGCAGTTCATCTCCAGCTCCAGCTAGCTTTAAAAGCAAGAAAAAATCTGTCATAGAATGAACTACCGTCTCGCTTTGTCCCACACCAACTGTCTCAATTACAATATGCGAGTACCCTGCAGCTTCACATAATATGATAGCCTCTCGGGTTTTTCTGGCAACTCCACCTAAAGAATCTCCGCTGGAAGAGGGTCTTATAAATGCTAACTTATTTTTAACCAATTCTTCCATTCTGGTTTTATCTCCTAAGATACTACCCTTACTTAAACTGCTACTTGGGTCAACAGCCAAGACAGCTACTTTGTGCCCCTTTTGGGTTAGCAAAGTCCCAAATTGTTCAATAAACGTACTTTTTCCTACCCCTGGCACACCAGTGATACCAATACGTATAGATTTATTTGCATGTGTAATACATCCCTGAATTAATTCTTTTGCATCTGCTCGGTCTTTTGGAGCGGTACTTTCTATAATAGTAATAGCTCTACTGAGCGCAGTTTTGTTTGCAGCCAAAATACCTTTTATAAGCTCCGAGATGCTTTGTTTTTGCTTCCGTGCCTTTTTTAATTTTAAGGCAGTTTTATTACTTAAGTTCTTGGGCTTTTCAACCCCTTGAAGTTCATGTAATGCACTGTTATGTTTTTTTTGTTTTTTCACTAGGTGAATTTATGACAAATTTATGACATTTGATTTTTCAAAACTTATTTTAGACTGTATATTGAGTATTTAACACAAAAATAAAATACTATGACTACATTATATAAAGCAACAACAAATGCTACAGGCGGTAGAGAAGGCCATGTGCTAAGTGAAGATGGGCCAATAGATATGGCTTTATCTGTGCCTAAATCTATGGGCGGAGATGACGGTAAGGGCGTGAATCCAGAGCAACTATTTGGGGGTGCCTACGCAGCTTGTTTTGGAGGAGCTTTGCAAGCTGTTGTAGGTATAGCAAAACTAGACATAGATGTGAGTCAAATTAGTGTAGATGCTACCATTGGATTTTGTAAGGATGAAGATGGTTTCTTTCTAGAAGCAACTTTAGATTGTTACATTCCAGATGTTGATACTCAAACTGGAGAACAATTAGTTAACGATGCGCACCAAATGTGTCCGTTTTCTAAAGCTACGCGAGATAATATTACGGTAACTTTAAATTTATTATTGGACTGATACCCTACCTAACTACAAAAAAAAAGTATCCTAAGTTTAGCATTTAAACCTGGGATACTTTTTTACTATGTTGTAAGATTTTAGTCTTTTATAACATGGTACTGAGCACTTTTTCCGTCTATAAAAACAGACAAAATATAAGATCCACTTGCCAGAGAATTTAAATCAACACTAGCTTGTGTTGTATTTATTGTGTTTTCCAATACAACAGATCCTAAGATATTTCGCACTTCAATTTTTTGAATACTACTGTTATTTTTAAGAGTGATGATCCCTGAGGTAGGATTGGGGAAGAAGGTGAAATTTTCAAAAACAGCATCTTCAACATCAAGAATTTGTTCTATAGCGATATCTGTTGGTCCTCCAGAATTTGTAGCTAGTAAAAAATAGTATGAACCTATTTGTGGTACTATTGAGGAATTAGTTCCTGTAAAACAAGGGTTTTGAGCATCTTCAACCCTAATTAACTCTGTTACTGCTGGGGTTGGGGTAGTGGCCTCAAAAAATATAACACTATTCACGCCATTAGGAGTTACAATAGATGCGTTTGTTTGTCCCATACCTGGGGTACACAAAAAATAATACCAAACTCCATTAAATCCGTCAATAGTGCAATTACTTGGGTTGCCACCTTCTTCTGTAGCAAATTGAGTATTTACATTTTCATCTAGATAACCACCACCAATTTCTATTGCATTGGCAATTTGATCATTTATTGGGGGTTCTGGTGGGGAGGCACAATCAACCGTTAATGTGAAGGTTCCAGTGTCTCCGTTATACCCTTCTATTGCAATGTAGTAGGTGGTTGCTGGAAGTGTTGTTATTGTAATTTCTGAACCCAACGCGCAAGTATCGTCGTTTTCTATTGGGTTGTCTAGGTCACAACTTGTGTAGATACGCATGTAAGGATCATAATCAAAGGCTGTACACAAAGAAAATGTAACTTCTCTTTCTTGTGGTGATGTCTCTGTATATTTATAAAAAGCATCTGGGCCACCAACTCCATTGGTGTCTGTTTTGTCTAGTGTTGTTCCCTCAACAGAGCCTCCACAAAGAATATCAAGCGCTATCTGGCAATTATCATTAAATCCTTCTGGGTCAAAGGTTAATTCCCAATCAAATGGAAGTTCATCCCATCTGTCATCCCATTGAATGTAATAGTCTTGACTAGCAGTAACTGAAAATCCAATTATCTCGGAGGCAAAGGCACTCCCAGAGCCATCCGATGCAAATGGGCAAGAATCATCATCACTTATTACGGCTGTTGCATCTGAGCAATCGTTCCAAATTGAAACTCTAGTATCAGAGCCACCCAAACAAGAATTGACATTGATGAATCCATTTTCTGATGCGGTATACACAAACCATGCAGCATCTCCTCCATTGGCTCCCCCACTAAGATCATTAATTTGCGTTTGAGATACACTTCCTTGCTGAATCACAACAGCAGCTGTGCAAGTGTCTCCCCCATTTTGTGCTTGGGTAAAGCCGGTAATCGAGAATAATAAAACCAGTAAAAATGGAATGTATTTTTTTTTCATGAGATAGATTTTCCTTTTTTTCCAAATATACTGTTATTTTTTCTTAAAATTAGATGCTATTGTGAAACAGCGTAGTTAAATTGTCGTCTATTAAAAGACCTTTAAACTATTTCCTATAACTGTGTCAACTTCTTTACTTGTCCAGCAGTGCAGAGCACAAAATCCTAGAGCTCAAACAGCCCTATACAGCCAGTACTGTGATGGAATGTTTGTAGTGGCTAGCAGGTATCTAAAAGATACAGCCGAGGCAGAAGACGCAATGCAGGTTGCCTTTATTAAGGCATTTAAAAAAATAGAACAGTTTAAAGGAGATGTTAGTTTTGGAGCATGGTTAAAGCGTATTGTAATAAATACATGTTTGGATGCCTTGAAAAAGAAAAAAATTCATTTTGAGGAAATCACCGAGCAAACCCCTGGTGTTGAACAACAAGAGGATGAGAGTTGGTCTGTTGACAATCATATTACCAAACAAATTATAGAACAGGCCATAGAAAAGTTACCTCCAAATTATAAATCTGTGGTACAACTATTTTTACTGGAAGGATATGACCATCAGGAAATAGCTCAAGTTCTTGATATCACTCAAAGTGCTTCACGAACAAAACTACATCGTGGTAAAATACAATTACAACAACATTTAAAGAAGCTAGACTATGGCAAAAGATATTAGAGATATAATGAAGCAAAGCGCATCACAAGCGCCAAAATTACCAGAGGGACACCAAGCTCGTTTTCAAGCAAGATTACAGGCTAATTTTAGTGAAAACCAAACACTCAAGACAATACACCCAATGCAGTTTTGGATAAAAATTGCCGCTGTTGCCATACTTTTTGTTGCCGTGAGT
>CATEMS010000120.1 GCA_949507465.1 Flavobacteriaceae bacterium | reverse complement strand
GCAGCAACCTCAACAAAAACGGGAGAGAAAGACAAAAGAAACAAGACAGACCGAGGAGAGCTTCGTGTAAAGGGATATGACGAGACAAAATTGTTAAACTTTTTTAATGTTGGAGGAATTCGTTTTCAAAACATTGCAACCAATGATGCTCTTGTTACCTCAAAAATTAACACCATGGCTGAGGAAGGTTGGGAATTAACTTTCGTGAACAGTGGTATAGAAAGTTATGCTGGAAAAGATGATGGAAAAGGTATTTATATAACGCGTTACATTTTTAGAAAAGCAAAATAAAACAATACCGCCAACCAAAAATAAAGCCTGTATTTTACAAAATACAGGCTTTACTTATTTTTTGTTTTCACCTTTTTCTGGTGATGAATGGACTCTTGATGAATGGCTTTGTAAATTTTTAAAATAAAGGCTTCACTCAATCTATATTGCTCACCCTCTTGTATCATTGTATTTAAAACCTCATTCCAACGTTTGGTCTGGAGGATGGCCACATTGTTTGATTTTTTTAAAATTCCAATATCATGTGCAATGCCCATTCGTTTTCCAAGAGTATCAACCAACTGGTGGTCTAAGACATCAATTTTTGTGCGCAAGGTGTTTAATTTATTTTTGTACTCCAGAGCATCACCCTCTTTAAGTGGTATTCTTAAATCTCTGGTCATTTGTTTTAAAAAACTTGGAGTAATTTGTTGCTTTGCATCACTCCAGGCATTGTCTGGATCATGATGAGTTTCTAGCATAACACCATCATAGTTGAGATCTAAAGCTGTTTGGCATAAATCAAAAATAAGCGCTCTATCACCGGCAATATGTGAGGGGTCAAGAAATAGAGGAAGGTCGGGAAATCTATTTTGTAAATCAATGGGTATTTGCCATTCTGGGTTATTTCTATAGGTTTGTTTTTCATAGGAAGAAAAACCTCTATGAACAACGCCTAAGTTTTTTAATCCTGCTTCATAAAAACGCTCTACAGCTCCAAGCCACAAGCTTAAATCTGGATTTACTGGGTTCTTTATCAATACTGTTTTATTACTGCCTTTTAAAGCCTGGGCCAGTTCTTGTACCATAAATGGAGATACCGTGGTACGAGCTCCGATCCACAATATATCAATATCATGTTTTAAGGCTAAATCAACGTGAGTGGTGTTTGCCACCTCTGTAGTGGTCAATAAACCTGTCTCTTGTTTGGCTCTTTGCAGCCATTTAAGGCCTATTTCACCAACCCCTTCAAAATTACCTGGACGTGTTCTTGGTTTCCAGATCCCAGCTCTTAGCACTGTAGCATCTGTATCTTTTAATTGATGTGCAATCTCTAGTACCTGTTGTTGAGTTTCTGCGCTACAAGGACCCGCAATTAATAAGGGATGGGGGAGCGCCATATCCTTTAACCAAGCACCTAATTCTTTATTATTTTTCATAATTTAAATCAAAAAAAAAGCTTCTTTTGAGTCCTTCTGGGCACGTAAAACAAGCAAACCCAACCTTCATTGGGGTTTTGGGGTAATAACATGCTTTTGTATGGTAAAAATGGGCTACTGTATAAATTTCTCAAGCAAAAATAGCTATTCTAGTAGGGTTTAAAAATTATTTATGAAACTATTAGCAAATCTAAACTCCAGAGGTATTTTGCAATAAACAGGGGTTATAAAAGCGCATGTTGGTAAATAAAACAAGTAGTAATATACCTTACACAGCTTTAGAAATGTGCTCTTTTAACAAACAACACTTACATGAGGTTTGCTTTGATTTATTTATTCAAAAATTAATTGACCTGTAAAAAGCGCTTCTACCTCAACGATATCTGGTCTGTTTACACTTAGTACATCACCCGTGCTTACTAGCTGTCCTGAGAGTTTATCTAAGGGATTTACGATCATTTTATTAGAACTTCTATGAAAAAAATCAAACTCATTTACCAAAAAATCTCTGCCCTCAAAGCGCGGGTTTTCGTCATTAAAAACTACACTGGCAGCGCTGGCAGCGCCGCTTATATAAAAAATACTTTGCCCATTGGCGCTGATATTAAAATTAT
>CATEMS010000119.1 GCA_949507465.1 Flavobacteriaceae bacterium | reverse complement strand
GTCACGTCCTTACGAACCGCTTTTACTGTTTCTCTTGAGATAATTTTTGCGCCTATTGCTGCCTGAATTGGAATGTCAAATTGTTGTCTTGGAATGAGCTTGCGAAGCTTTTCGCACATTTTTCTACCAATATCTTGAGCATTGTCCTGGTGTAGCAATGAAGACAAGGCGTCTACCACACTTCCATTTAGCAAAACATCAAGCCTTACCAGTTTAGACTCTCGCATCCCGATGGGGGCGTAATCAAAAGAAGCATATCCCTTAGAGACTGTCTTTAAGCGGTCATAAAAGTCAAAAACAATTTCTGCCAAAGGCATATCAAAGCTAAGCTCCACTCGCTCTGTGGTTAGATACGTTTGGTTGGTAATTTGCCCTCGTTTTTCTATACACAGAGACATTACATTACCCACAAAATCTGACTTTGTAATGATCGTAGCCTTGATGTAAGGCTCCTCCATCCGGTTGAGTTTGGAGGGGTCTGGCAAGTCGCTAGGGTTGTTCACCAGAAGCACTGTGTCTGGCTCTCTATTGGTATAGGCGTTGTAGGATACGTTGGGCACTGTCGTGATAACAGTCATGGAAAACTCCCTTTCTAGGCGCTCTTGTATGATTTCAAGGTGTAACATTCCTAAAAATCCACACCTAAAGCCAAAACCTAAAGCCGCCGAACTCTCTGGAACAAAAACAAGAGAAGCGTCGTTAAGCTGGAGCTTCTCCATAGAGGCACGAAGCTCTTCGTAATCTTCTGTGTCTACAGGGTAAATTCCGGCAAATACCATGGGCTTTACATCCTCAAAGCCCTCAATCATATTTGTTGTTGGGTTCTTTGCATCTGTAATAGTGTCACCAACTTTGATCTCTTTTGCCTCTTTAATTCCTGTGATAAGGTAACCAACATCCCCTGTAGAAATTATTTTTTTTGGCGTTTGTGTTAGATTCAGGGTTCCTACCTCATCTGCAAAATAGGTTTTACCTGTTGCCATAAACTTGATGTGCTGCCCTTTTTTTATTTCTCCATTTAACACCCTAAAATACGTTTCAACCCCTCTAAAAGAGTTGTATACAGAATCAAAAATTAGAGCCTGTAAAGGCTCTTGCTTAACTCCTTTTGGCGCCGGAACCCTTTCTATAATAGCCTTTAGTATTTCAGTAATACCTATGCCTGTTTTTGCGCTAGCAGGAATGATTTCTTCTGGATCACAACCAAGAAGATCAACAATATCGTCGGTTACCTCTTCTGGATTTGCAGAGGGGAGATCTATTTTATTAAGCACCGGAATGATCTCCAAATCATTTTCTAAGGCTAGGTAAAGATTAGAAATGGTTTGTGCTTGTATACTTTGCGCAGCATCTACTACCAGCAGTGCGCCCTCGCAAGCAGCAATAGAGCGAGAAACCTCGTAAGAGAAATCTACATGGCCCGGGGTGTCAATTAAGTTCAAGACGTATTGTTCACCATTGAGGGTATAATTCATTTGTATGGCATGACTTTTTATGGTAATTCCACGCTCCCGCTCTATATCCATATTATCAAGTAGCTGTGCCTGAGATTCACGTTCAGATACAGCCCCAGTGGTCCCTAATAGTCTGTCTGCCAGGGTGCTCTTACCATGATCTATATGGGCAATAATGCAAAAGTTGCGAATGTTCTTCATGTAGCTTGTTGTTAGAAAACAATAATTTGCATGCGTGTCAAGCAAATTTGAGGCTGTAAAGATACCATAAAAGGGCATCATGTACACGCCTTGCCTTTAATCGATTTTTAGTAAAACCATGAAAGTGTTTGGTTATAATTCTCCATATTTGTTATGGCATCAAATCAATCCCTTTGGACCCAGCCCCCCTATCTATGCAAAACAATCTAGTTTTATCATCTCAAAGAAGGAAGCTTTTTTGGTGTGCCACAACGCCAGCTTTTTTGTTTTTTATGTTATTACCCATAGTATTATTTGGTCAGCAAAGTCAAATAAGCGGGACGATCTTAGATGCAAACAACTCCCCAATCTCATTTGTGACGGTGCTTGTTTTGCAAACAACTGCCCATGAGGATAGCCACCCCGCCCTTGAGCTTGTAAAAGGAACCACCACAGACGATTTAGGTAATTTTACTCTTGAAGGTATAGACCACGCAACCTATACCCTGCAGTTTAGTTTCATTGGTTTTGAGACACAAACCAAGAATATAACACTTACAACAAACACAGCCCTTGGCCAGATACTTCTTTTGGAAAACAACCAAATGTTAGAAGAGGCTGTTATTACTCTTAAAAAGCCAACCATTGAAAAAGCGCCAGGGCGGCTTGTTTTTAATATAGAAAATACTTCTGTAGCTTCGGGAAACGCTTTGGATGTGCTTAAAAAAACACCTGGAGTTGTTGTTTCCCAGCAGGGAATATCTGTAAAAAACAACAGCCCTTTCATCTATATAAACAACAAACGGATATACCTCTCTGGAGAGGAAACACGGTCACTTTTAGAGACCACAAACGCAGCAAATTTAAAGTCTGTAGAGGTCATCACCAATCCATCTTCAAAATACGACGCAGCAGCCACAACGGTTATAAACATTCAAACAAAAAAAGCCGTTGCCATTGGTTATAAAGGTTCTAACTCAAACACCTACGAGCAATCCGTGTATGCAAAATACAATCTAGCAACAGCTCATTTTTATAAAAATAAATGGCTAAATGGATACGCAAGCTATTCTTACGCGCCAAGAAAAGAATTTAAAGAAGACCAAAACAACACGCGCTTTTTTGAGCCAGATGAAATTACCACAAGCGGATACAGAGACTCCTATTTTACAAGAGAAACCAATAGTAATGC
>CATEMS010000118.1 GCA_949507465.1 Flavobacteriaceae bacterium | reverse complement strand
TGACGATTCATTGCAGAATAAGCGCCCAATAAAAGATGCTGTCCTGTTTGTCCTTTGGCATAAAAAGTTCTGGATACCAAAACTCCTCCAAAAGATCTGTTATCTAAAAGACCTCCATATTCACGAGCAAAAGGGACTCCTTGGGCAACGCACTGATCTATAATATTTGTTGAAACTTCTGCCAAACGATGAACATTTGCCTCACGAGAGCGATAATCGCCCCCTTTCACGGTATCGTAAAACAACCTGTAGGCAGAATCTCCATCTCCTTGGTAGTTTTTTGCTGCGTTAATTCCTCCTTGGGCGGCAATGGAATGAGCACGTCTTGGAGAGTCTTGATAACAAAATGTTTTTACATTGTAGCCAAGTTCTGCCAGGGTTGCAGCTGCACTACTACCTGCCAGCCCTGTTCCCACAACAATAACATCAATGTTACGTTTGTTTGCAGGATTTACAAGGTCAATTTCGTTTTTATGTTTGGTCCACTTATCTGCTAGTGGTCCTGAAGGTATTTTAGAATCTAATGAAGACATAGCGAGTTTTTTAATGTGGGAGTTGGTTAAAATGCAAGTATAAAGCAATAAAAATAAACCCTACTGGAATTAGTACGGCATATAGTTTGGCAAATTTGGTTAATGCTACAGAATATTTATTATTAAAACCTACACTCTGGAAAGAGGAGGCAAATCCATGCCATAAATGCATTGCCAAAAGGCCGAAAGAAACCACATACAATCCAACACGCACTGGATTTTCAAATTTATGAACTGCTTCTTGGTAATATCTTGTTGGATCCTCAGGGAGAACATCTATGTACTTATACATCATCTCTGGAATCCAGAAATCATAAAAATGCAATCCTAAAAATGCCAATATCACTGAACCAGAGATAATCATATTTCTTGAGGCCCAACTAGCGTTTGTGCTGCCTTTATAAGAGGCGTACTTCACCACTCTTGAGTTTCTGTTTTTTAGCTCTAATATAAAACCCATCACAAAGTGGAAAACCACTCCAAAAATTAATATGGGCTGCAATACTCCTTGAACAAGGCCGTTGTTTCCCATAAAATGAGACCAACTATTAAAAGTCTCTGGCGAGAGTACTGCCGTTGCGTTAATAACAAAATGCTGTCCTAAGAAAAATACTAAGAACAAACCAGAAAGTGCCATAGCAACTTTTCTAGCAATTGAAGAGGATATGATTCCCATTGTGATTATGTTTTCTAATTTTCAATTACAAAAATACATCCCAAATCGCGTATCAACAAACAATAACATTTGTTTATTATCAATTTATAATTGATATGCCTAAACAGGGTTTATTTATTTTATTTCTAGTGTTTTATTTATTGTAAAATCTCCTACAGAAACCTCAACGGTATAGCTTCCTTTGGGTAAATAAAATGTGCCATTGGCACCTTGAGAAACTGAAATGTCTTCATTTTCAAGCTGTTTTTTACCTTTTTTTGAAATACTAGCGTTGTAAGGCACAACATTGAACCCTTTTATGAGTGAAACCTCCCAAGATTTTAAATCTTTCCCGTTTTGTGAGACTATAGAGATGTTGGCTTTACCCCCTAAAGGCGCAAAAATTTGCAAGGGAACATTTGGCTGAAAATAAGCTCCATAATTATTAAATCCTGTACTCCCCCAACGACGGCTTGCCTTTATAGCTGAAATATCCGCAAGCATGAGATTGCCCATTGTTTTTTCTGAAATACCCTGCAACAAAGATATATCTGCCCTATAAATACTTCGTCCATGGGTTCCTAGCAAAAGGTGTCTTTCTCTGCCCTGAATCGTTAAGTCATGTACCGCAACATTTGGTAATCCTTCATAAAAGGGGTTCCAAGAAGCACCGTTGTCAAAAGAGGTATATGCCCAATTGTCTGTCCCTAGGTATAAGATAGCTGGGTTTTCTGGGTC
>CATEMS010000117.1 GCA_949507465.1 Flavobacteriaceae bacterium | reverse complement strand
TCCAAAACAACTCTTGGAGCCTGTGATGTGATGGTTCTATTTCTGGTAAAAAGGATGGATTGATTAAAACCAGGCATACCAAATATTTCTACCCCTGGCATTTTTCTCAAAATATCAAAGACCGTAATATCTGTGTCTCTAATATCCTCTTCTGTAATTTCCTGACCCTTACTATATCCTAACGCTTTTCTGTTTTTCCTGCCATAGGCAGTTTCTACGAATTCTTCTTTTGATTTTGTTCCTTTAATAACAACCTCATCTAATAATTGACCATCATATTCAAGTTCAATTAGTATTGGAGCGCCTCTTTTGATAAACACCTGTTTGTATTCCATCCCAAAAGAATTGACTTCCAATACCGTATCATCTGGAGTAACTTTAATAGAAAATTCGCCCTTAGAGTTGGTCACCCCTTCATTGAACGTGTTTTTTACCGTTACAGTAGCTCCTTGAATTGGGCCATCTACACTTTTAACTATTCCTGTTACAAGTGTTTTTTGCTGAGCAAGGAGTGTAGATGTAGTTAAACATACACACAGTAGGATAAAAAAATTTACACCTGAATTAAAAACACGTTTCATAGCTTGGTTGGGTTGTAACTAAAATTACCGATATTTATACTTAGACGACAAAAAGGCCTATTTGTTTCAATAATTGCCGTCAATTTTCTGTAAGATACCATAGCTAAGTTTTATCTGTTCCAAATTATGCCAAAAAAAACAACTCCTTTTGATCTATTAATTGCCAAAACAATGGCCTTTGTAAAACAAGAATTAACTAATGCCGAAGGTGGTCATGATTGGTTTCATATACAGCGAGTTTACAATAATGCGTTGTTAATTTCTAAACATGAAAAAGTAGATCAAACCGTGGTGGTCCTTGGAGCCCTTCTGCACGATATTGCAGATAGCAAGTTTCACAATGGAGATGAGTCTATAGGGCCTAGAAAAGCAACCGTATTTTTACAAAACAATGGGGTGTCTGAAAAAACAATCACACATGTAGTGAAAATAATTGAAAACATTTCATTTAAAGGAGGGAACACCACCAAAACATTTCACTCTAAAGAGTTAGAGATAGTACAAGATGCAGATAGACTAGACGCTATAGGCGCCATAGGCATTGCGCGCACCTTTAACTATGGCGGGTTTAAAAACAGAGCCTTATATAATCCATCTATAAAACCAAACCTGAAGATGACTCCCCAGGAGTATAAAGCTTCTAAGGCGCCTACAATAAATCATTTTTATGAGAAACTATTGCTGTTAAAAGATAAAATGAATACCCAGACGGGTACAAATATTGCACAAGAGCGTCACGTATTCATGGAAAAATTTCTAGAACAGTTCTATCAAGAATGGGATGGGAAAAAATAATTTTATCACTTTAATGTCCAGGAAAAACGGGTTTTCTTTTTCCAAGAAATGCTTGTGTGCCCTCTTTAAAGTCTGCAGTACCGAAACACTTTCCAAACTCTGATATTTCTGCATCAAAGCCATTTGTATCGTCTTTAAAACCTGCATTTATTGCATTAATAGCTCCTGCTATTGCCACAGAAGAATTTCTAGCAATTTTATTAGCTATTTTGTTGGCAAGGGTAAGTAGCTCCTCTTGTGTGGTGACATGATTTACCAGACCATACTCATAGGCTTTTGTGGCATCTATCATTGCCGCAGTCATGATGAGCTCCATGGCGCGCCCTTTGCCAACTAACTGTGGCAAGCGTTGAGTGCCACCATAGCCAGGAATTACTCCCAAAGAGACCTCAGGAAGGCCCATCTTTGCCGTATCACTGGCCACTCTAAAGTGGGCTGCCATTGCAAGTTCTAGACCACCTCCTAAGGCAAATCCATTAACGGCAGCTATCACTGGAGTTTGTAAATTTGCAACAAAGTCAAATAATAAGGCTTGTCCTTGAGCGGCTAGTTGTGCTCCCTCTGTAACAGAAAAATCTGCAAACTCACTAATATCTGCTCCAGCAACAAAAGCTTTATTTCCGCTTCCAGTAACAATAATTACCTTGGTTTGCTTGTCAGAATCTGCCATCTCAAAAGCAGTGTGAAGCTCCTTAATGGTTTGACTATTTAAGGCGTTTAATTTTGATGGCCTGTTGATTGTTATGGTGGTAATACCACTTTGGGTTTGAGATAGTATGTTAATGTAACGCATAGTTTTAGATATAAAATACAGTCGTAAAAATACTAAATTTGATTAGGGTAAGGCTGGAATTAACACTTTAAAAATAGTGTTTTTATCCTTTGTAGATATCAATGAAATAGTTCCACCATAGGTCTCCACAATACTCTTAACCATAGCTAATCCTAGGCCCATACCGCTATTTTTTGTGGTAAACTTTGGCTCAAAAACCTTGTCTTTATTTTCTTCAGATATCCCTATTCCATTATCCTCAACTGTAATAGCGGCGAAGGTGTCTTCCATAAAAACTCGCACATCAATTCTTGGGTTTTCTTGTGTTGACTGCTCGAGTGCCTGAATGCTATTTTTTACTAAATTATTGACTACTCGTATGAGTTGAGAACGATCAAATCTGGCAATAATTTTTGCTGCCTGTGGGGTAAAATAAATATACCCTTCATTAAAAATGTCTAGGGCGAGTTTGGCGATTTTTACAAGGTTTAGCGTTTCGTCTTTTTGGGCTGGCATTTGCGCATAGGTTGAAAAAGCTGAGGCAATAGCGCTCATCGTGTCAATTTGCTCAATAAGGGTGTTGCTGTATTCCTTTGTTTTTTCAACAATATCTGGTGAGTTGGCATCAAATTTTCTTTGGAAACTCTGTACTGTAAGTCGCATTGGAGTTAAAGGATTTTTAATCTCATGAGCGACCTGCTTTGCCATTTCTCGCCAAGCTGCTTCGCGCTCGCTTGCTGCCAATTGTGCCGCGCTTATCTCCAATTCATCAATCATACCATTGTATGCCTTTACCAAATTTGTAATTTCTACCGTTGTGTTTTGTGAAACATCAATGCGCTTGTTACGCTTGTTTAGTTTGGTGTCAATTATTTTTTGAGAAATAATATTGAGCGATTTTGTTATGTACTTTGATAGAAAGTAAGCCAAAATTATGGCAATAGCTAACATTAGTAAATAAGCCAAAGCCAATCTAGAGAGACTCTCTGACAATTCATCTTTTATAAAACCATCTTCCTCTATGTAAGACACATTTAAAATTGCCAATGGCTCTAGATTACTATCGGTAATAAAACTGTAGGAGGATTGGTAATTTTGAGTATCAGTATTGAACTCCTCAATGAATGTTTTTTGAGAGGAAGCACCCAAAGATTTTAATATATATGGCTTTACACTTGTGTTGGTTGTATCGCTGTCAATAAACCCTTTAGATTTAATAAGCAAAGCACCATCAAGATCATAAAAGCGAAGCTCTAAGTTGTGGATGCGATTGATTTCATAAATCTCGTCTTGAAAAATAAGAGGAATATTACTTGTCTGAACAGGATACAAAGCCTCTTGCAGAACATAATTAATGTGTTTTTTAATATTTTGTTGCTTTCTCTCTAGCCTATCGTGGTGATAGTCTTCTGCCTCTTCGCGGTACTGATATACTGTTACAGCTGCAATTAAAATAGAGGCCAATACCACCAGCATTAACATGGATAAAAATATTCTATTTCGCAAAGATTGTCTGTAAAACTTCAAGGATGTAGATTATAACGTTAGGGTACTAAAGGGTACCAATAATTAGGACATTTTTATTTATGTGAGTTTCAATACAGGCCATACGTTTTTGTAACCACAAGGGCTATTGTTCTCTGATGCGTTTATATAATTTAAAGCCTAGCATCAGAAGTATGGCAAAAACAATGATCCCTACAGTGCCATAAATCCAGCTTACTGCATTTTTTAGAATGACTAAAAATACAACCGCAAAGAGTATAATTGTAGCGCCCTCGTTAAAAATACGCATAAAATTTCCCGAGTATGTTATCTTGTCATTCTGCAAGTCTCTAAAAATTAGATGGCATTTAATATGATAGCAAATAAGGGCCACTACAAAACCTAGCTTTACCTGCATCCAAGGCTCTTCTATGTAAAAAGGGCGAAGTGCCAGAAGCCAGAGGGCAAACCCTACAGCCAAAAATAAAGATGGCCAGGTAATAATATACCACAAACGTTTTGCCATAATCTTGAGTTGGTCTGCTAAAATTTCTCTCGCAGGAGTTTCTTTATCATGGGCCTCTATTTGATACACAAACAGGCGCACAATATAAAACAAACCTGCAAACCAGGTGATGACAAATATTAAGTGTAATGATTTAATATAATTGTATTCCATAATACAAAACTAATGGTCTAAAGCAATTATTACTCTACAAATAAATAGTTGAGTTGTTTGTTGTTAAACTCTTGGTTAAAGGACTTTATTTCTTGAGAAATAAGCGCATCTAAGGCATCCAACTCTTTATTTATAGCCCCTGTTAACTCATTTTTTACAGCAATATCTTGAGTTGTTGGCGGAAAATCATCCATGCCAACCAAGCTGTTTAAATGTGCTAATTTGTTTGTCAGCCTAATTGGAAAGTTTAAAGGATCTTGCCCACTCCTGTTTTTAGTTTGATACAAGGCTTTCTCAATAGCGCTTAGCTGCTCGCTTAAGGTATCTGCTTTTTTAACCAAATCTTTAATTGCATCCTCATCCTTGTATTGTGCTTTAAAGGCTTTTAATTGGGTGTTGATGGCGCGAATTTTTTCTATAGAGGTGTGGGCTTTATCTACAGTATTATTTACATCTGTAATAAAGTCGAATTGCAATTGCATGCCTGCCAAGTCAGTTTCTGCATTTTTATCTGCTAGAATACTGAACACCTTAGATTGTGCTGGCATATCTTCTACCTCTAAAACCACTTTATACGATCCCGGAACAGCTTGAGGAGCGCTGGTGCTTGCCCACCATAAAATCATACCTGCAAGTCGTTTTGCTCCTTTACCACGCATATTCCAGCTATGGTAATTTGCACCATCAGAGATATCAAGAGGGCCAATATTTTTAGTTTTATCTGGAGTTGTACTATACTTTTTTATAGTGTCGTTTGCCATAGACAAATAACTCAAGTTTACTTTTTTACCTTCACTATTTGCCAGGTTAAAATACGTCATCACACCGCTTGGGTGGTTGGTTCCCTCTGTAAGAGACCCTTTTCTAGAACCTCCTCCCATTCTGTAGGTGTCTTTTGGGGTAAATAAATACGTGGCCTTATTATTTGCATCCTTTAATTGATACAATACGCTCAAATCATCAATAATCCAAAGGCTTCTTCCCTGGGTGGCCACAATTAAGTTTCCGTCTTTAATTGTGAGATCTGTAATAGGTACCACTGGGAGATTGAGCTGAAATTTCTGCCAAGAATCTCCATCATTAAAAGAAATATACATCCCCGTTTCTGTACCTGCGTATAATAGCCCTTTTTGGTTTGGATCTTCTCTTAAAACGCGTGTGAAGTGCTCTTTATGAATCCCTTTTGTGATTTTTTTCCAAGAGGCGCCATAATCTGTTGTTTTATAAAGGTAAGGAGTAAAGTCTCCTGTTTTGTATTTAGTTGCTGCTACATAACAAGTTCCTGGATCATACACAGAGGGTTCAATGCTGTTAATCATCATCCACTCAGGCATTGCTTTTGGGGTAACATTACTCCAATTTTTCCCTCCATTTTTAGAGACATGAATAAGCCCATCATCACTTCCAGTCCAGAGCAACCCCTCCTTTAATGGACTCTCAGCGGCCGCAAAAATAGTACAGTAATATTCTACAGAGGTATTGTCTTGGGTAATAGGGCCCCCAGAAGATTTTTGTTTTTCTGGATCGTTTCTAGTTAAATCTGGGCTAAGTAGCTCCCAACTCTCTCCCTGATTAGTCGAGGCATGCAAATGGTTTGAGGCGGTATATAATTTCTTTGGATTATGGGGAGAAAAGAAAATAGGGAAATTCCATTGAAACCTATATTTCATATCCTCAACGCCATGACCCATAGGATTATCTGGCCAGACACTAATGCTACGTACCGTATTTTTTTGATGGTTATAGCGTGTTAGAAAACCATCATAACTTCCGCCATACACAATGTCGTTATTTAACGGGTCAACGGCAATATGAGCGCTTTCTCCTCCAGCAGTAGCCTCCCAATTATCTTCTCCAATGCTGCGAGACTCTGTTCGGTGGGCAATACGTATGGTGCTATTGTCTTGTTGGGCCGCATATATCCTGTATGGAAATGCATTGTCTGTGCTTACTCTATAAAATTGTGAAGTGGGTTGGTTGTAATAGGTACTCCAGGTATGGGCCCCATCATAGGTTACTTGTGCTCCTCCATCATCACCGATGATCATCCTGTTTGGGTCTTCTGGAGCAATCCATAAATCGTGATGGTCTCCGTGGGGGGCGTTATAGGTGCTGTAGGTTTTTCCTCCATCTGTACTTTTATGGTAGCGCACATTTAAAACATACATCACATCTTGATCTTTTGGGTCCGCATAAATACGGGTATAGTACCATGCGCGTTGGCGTAATTTACGTTCGTCATTTATTTTAGTCCAAGAATCTCCTCCGTCATCGCTTCTGTATACACCGCCTTGTTTTTCATTTTCTACAATTGCCCATACGCGCTGGCTATTTGCTGGAGACACCGTTACCCCAATAATTCCAAGGGTTCCTTTTGCAAAACCCTTGTGGGTTGAAATTTCTGTCCAAGTCTCACCGCTGTCCTCACTTTTCCAAAGGGCAGAACCATCACCGCCACTACTCAAACTATAGGGTGTGCGCTTTACATTCCAGGTCGAGGCATATAAAATTCTTGGGTTATTAGGATCCATCATTAGGTCTACAGCGCCTGCGTTTTCATTGGCAAATAGGACCTTACGCCAAGTAAGGCCGCCATCTGTACTTTTGTATACACCACGCTCCTGGGTGGATTTGTAGATGTTTCCCAAAACAGCTGCGTAGACGGTATTATAATCTGTGGGATGTACAACTATTCTTGGTACATGACGTGAATCTTTGAGACCCGCTTGTGTCCATGTTTTTCCAGCATTTTCTGACTTCCAAATACCGTATCCAGAAGACACATTACCACGAACAGTTTTCTCACCACCTCCCACATAAATTACGTTGGCGTCGCTTTGAGCAACTTCTATGGCGCCAATAGAGCCGCCAAAAAATCCGTCGCTAATATTTTTCCAGTTTCTACCCCCGTTTTTGGTTTCCCAAACGCCTCCTCCAGCAGCTCCAAAATAATATAGATTTGGTTTTCCTGGCACGCCTGTTACAGCTGCGCTTCTACCGCCTCTAAAAGGCCCAACAAGACGATACTCTAAAGCGTTGTATAGCGCTTGGTCGTACTCTTGGGCAGTTAGGGTTTGATTTTGGAGGCTACAAAAAAGGGCTGCGATGAGCAGAAATGATGTTTTAATGGCTTTCATGGCTTGATTTTTAAACATTAAAGATACCTAAAAAAACCCTATTTTTCTGCTAAATCATTATGGATGGCACGCCTTAGAAAATAACCCGTAACCAGTGTAGAACAAGTATCTGCTATGGGAAAAGAAACCCAAACGCCCCAAACACCAAAATAGGTGGGTAATATAAAAATTAAGGGGATTAAGAAAAATCCTTGTTTTGTTAAACTTAGAAGTAATGCCGGTGTTACCTTCCCTATGGCTTGAAAGTAAGAGCACCCAATGAGTTGTATTACAATAACGGGCGTGGCTGCAAAAACCCACCTAAGGGCATTGGGTTTTTTCTCTAAAAGCAAGGCATTGTTTACCATAGCAGCAGGCTGTGTTGCAGTATCGCTGATAAAAACGCCCACAAAAGATTCTGCAAAGAGCATGATAAGAATAAAAATAAAAACTGCTAAAGCCCCTGAATATTTTATAGAAATGTTAATGGCTTCTCGCACTCTTTGTAATTTTTTGGCTCCATAATTGTAGCCCGCAATAGGCATAAACCCTTGGTTAACACCAATAACAGGAAACAAGGCAAACATAAGGGCCCTGCTTATTATACCGTAACTAGCAACATCAATAGCATCTCCAACCCGTATGAGCACGTTGTTTAGTAAAACGGTAAGTATTGCAATGACCCCTTGTCTGGCTAGGGTCACAAAACTAAGACCACTGATTTCTTTTACAAAGGCGCGGTCTAGTAAAAAGCTTTGAAGGGTAAGACGCAGCTCACTTTTAAAAATAAAAAACCAGAATATAAAGCCAAAGCAAATGGCATAACTTATAAAGGTAGCCCAGGCAGCACCCTCCATGCCCATACCCAAAACATTGATTAACAAATAATCCATGGCAATATTTCCTATAGCAGGGAGCATCATAGCATACATTGCAAACTTGGGTTTGCCCTCTGCACGTATTACGCTGTTTCCCATCATACACATGGCTAGCATTACAATGCCATACAACACAATCCTGTAGTAGGTTAAAGCCAGGTCTCTGAAGGTGTCATCAGCGCCAAAAAAGTTTATGAGCGTGTCTTGAAAAAGTAATCCTAACACAGCCAAAATCCCAGAGCAAAGAAAGGTTAAGGTACTCATGTTTCCAAACACCTTCAGTGCTTTGGTTTGCTGCCCAGCTCCTAGAGCACGAGAAACAACAGAGCCACCTCCTATCCCAACGGCAAGACCAAGCGCAGCAATAAAGAAAGTAATTGGAATAACAACTGTTAGGGCAGAAATTGCTAGGGGGCCAATCCAACGCCCCACAAAAATAGTGTCTACAATCATGTTTAATGACATGACTAAAATACCAATAGAGGCTGGTACAGCTTGTTTTATAAGCAGGCTGCTAATAGATTTAGTTCCTAATGAATCTGAGTTTTTTTTCAATGTTGTTATTGCTACAACTGAATTACAAAACCTCTTGGGGTGTCTTATCACCTTGCCACTGCACTATCCAGTTGGCTAAAAGTTGCGCAAAGGAGTCTCTATCATTTAAACAGGGTATGGTATTAAATACTTTCCCGCCAACTTCGTGAAAAATTTCCTCTCCCTCCATGGCTATTTCCTCTAGAGTCTCAAGACAGTCACTCACAAAAGCTGGGGTAACAACTGCCATTTTTTTAAGACCTTCTTTACCCATTCTTTCAATGGTTCTGTCTGTATAGGGTTGCAGCCATGGGTCAAATCCTAATCGAGATTGGAATGTTGTTGAGTAGGTGCCTGGTTCAAGTTTTAAATATTTTGCCACATTAACTGTGGTGATTTCACATTGATGCCTGTAGCAAAACTCGTGTTGCTTTGAGCCTTTTTTAAAGCAGCACCTCCCATCCATTTTACAGGCTCCCTTTGTGATGTCGCTTTTTCTAATATGACGTTCTGGAACTCCATGGTAACTAAACAGCAGGTGCTCATAATCTATGGTTTTGAGCTTCTCCCCAATACTTTCGGCCAAGACCTTAATATAGTCTTGCTTATGGTAAAAAGCGGTAGTAGGTGTAATGGTTACTTCTGGAAAATGTGCCGCAACCAATTCGTCAATTTTTACATCTATAGTCTCTGTGGTGGCCATAGCAAATTGAGGATACAATGGAATTGTTTTTATTTCTGTACAGCCCTTATCAACCAATTCCTGTAGTCCATTTTTAAGAGTCATTGAGCCGTAGCGCATCGCCAATGCTACGGGTACAGAAACCTTTTGTTGTACCTTTTTTTGTAGGCGCTCAGAAAGAACAATGAGCGGAGAACCTTCATCCCACCAAATTTTTGCATACGCTTTTGCAGACTTTTTGGGGCGTGTATTTAATACAATTCCTTTTACAAGCAATGTCCTTGCCCATTTTGGCACATCAATAACTCGCTCGTCCATCAAGAACTCACCTAAATATTTTTTTACATCTTTAGGATCTGTACTATCTGGTGACCCTAGATTTACTAAAAGAACTCCTTTCATAAAATTTTTAACTAATTACGCTAGATTACGATATGAGAATATTTTTATAGTTTATAATGTAAGAGGATATTACGATAATCACATTAATCATGTAGCAAAAATACCTCTAAAATATGGGTTCTTGTAGGTGGCCAAAATAGATTAACATAATAATAAGAAAATAATGAACCCTGTATGTTCTATGCTCTTTGAGTGATAATATATTTTTTTGGGGTAGTCCCAAATTTTTTCTTGAACGCTGCAATAAAATGACTTGCTGTTGAATAGCCTACTTTAAGCCCTACTTCATTTACATTGTGTGAGCCCGAAACCAATAACTGCCGGGCAACTTCCATTTTATAATCAAATAAAAAAGCAAATACAGGATCTCCGTAGATTTGTTTAAAGCCCTCTTTTAATTTATTAATTGGGAGCTGTATTTCATCTGCCAACTGTTGAAGGGTAGGAGGCTCTGCCATTCGGGCAATGATAATTTGTTTGGCTTGTTTTATTTTTACAACATTCAGCTCATCTGCCAAAAAGGGACACTGCTCCACATTTACATCTTCCTCTGTATTAAAATAAAGACTCAACAGTTCGTAGGCTTTCCCCTTAAAATAGAGTGGCTTGATAGAGCTGTGGAGGTTGTAATTCATCAGTTGGTTGAGAACTATGGCCATCGAGGGAGAAATTTGGGCGTCCTTATAATACTTCCTGTCTTTATTTTCTCCCCTTAGAAAAGGAATATAATTTGTTTCATTCGAAAACAAAGAATGAAATTTTCTAATTGGAAGCAAGACAGAAATTACCCAAGAGTTAGGGGCTACCATTACCTCAATTGGTAAATTTCTTTGTGGATTGTACAAAAGCAAAGAGCCACTCTCTTGTATGGGCAGCCTGTAATTCCCGTTATTAAAACCAAATGATCCTGAACCTTTAACACAAAAATGAAATTGAATGAAATCTGCATTCACATCTCTTCTAAACAATTGATTTTCAGTTGTTTTGTTATTAAACTTTAAAATATAAAACCCCGTTTCTATCATGGTTTCTTTATAGATACCTTGAGCGATACTTTTTGGAGCCTTTAAGAGGTCTTGTTTTTCCATTCTGTTTAGAATTAATATAAATAACTGGCGGTCATTTCATTGTAAATATAATAATATATTGACAATCAGTGATTTTTAACAGCATATTAAGTAAAAATAACGGGTATCGATATTAATGATACCGCTTGCGTTGTTTTTTGATTGTTAATGCGTCTATTTTTGTCAACTAG